>DRHS01000139.1 GCA_011053095.1 Bacteroides sp. | reverse complement strand
ATATTTTTGTTAAAATTTTTGCCCAAAACCATTTTTCAAATTTTATAACTCGGATATTTGAGTATTTTGGGGAACTCTCAAATAGATCTCCAAATATGCGATTCTCAGCAACTCTAAATTTTGAAGGTTTTTAAACTGGACTCTTCTATAAATAAAGATAATCCGGATATGAAGGAGATTGTCAGCCTGGTTGAAGCAAATGGAAAACTCCTTACGGATATCCAGATTAAACAGATTGAAAGTAAAATTGAAGTTCGTTCGCTGCTCACTGATGAGCAGAAGGTGATCTATAATTCCCATTCCGGTCAGCGGAAGAGGAGCAGATTTATTGCTCAGCATCGTAGGACAAGTAAGGTACGGGCGGAAAGGATGGATCGGATGGAACGACATTACCGATAAAAGTTAGTTTTTAGGTTTCAGACCGGGTGTCAGGTGGCATATCACAGTCCCCCCGGACAAACTCCCCGGTCAGCTAGTTTGGTTTTGAAAACCTGTCTCCAGAAATGGTGACAGGTTTTTTTTTATCTAACCCTCAGAATCAGTGTAAAATACCTAGAAATAGGTATTGCAGGATGAAACATATATAGGTATCTTTACCGTATATTAAGATCTTTAATTCCTTATACAACATGGCACAAAAATTTACTTTGACGATGATTATGCTGGTTCTCTTTACTTTCGGGGGACTTGCACAGAAATCAACGAACGCCCCAGGTGCCCTTTTTCAGAAAAGTGAAAGAAAGCACCTTCAAGCTGAAAGGAAGCAATCCTTTGTTGCTGAAAAAGAAATGTACCGCAGACATACCGGAGATGAGGAACAGATACGGCGAATGAAATATGGCATTCCAGGCAAACTGAAATCTGCCCTGGCACTTCCAGTCGAACAAATGGACAGTCTTATTGATTTCGCTTATGATACCTTATCTATGTCCTGGAATTTGAGATATAAAAACTGGTTCGAGTATGACAGCCTGGGAAGGAATACAAAAGATACCTGGCTAGGTGCTGAGGAGAGCGATACTACCTATCCGGATTATGGTGGATCGTGGGAGGCCGTATGGGATGCAAATGACCGCATTGTTGAGGATTTTAGCTATAGTTGGAACGATTCAACTGGTTTTGTAAAAAGGAGCTGGTACCAGATTTTCTACGACGGCAATGGTAATCAAATCGCTGGATATAGCAGCGAGTGGAATGATGGGACTCAATCCTGGTACCCGAACTACACAGATACTACCACCTTTGACGGTATGGATAACAGGCTTGAAAGAATCGATTATAATTATGACACAATGATTATGATATGGGATCCTTCATCCAGGACAACATGGCAATATGATTCTGTGGGCAATAGGAAATTTCGCCAAGATTACTACTGGAACACGGATTCAAGTGACTGGGACGGGAACAATCGCACTGAATACTTTTATGACCAGAATGGCCGGGATACTGCAGAAATTGATTCCTACTGGGATGGATTTTCCTGGTATCCAAGCTGGAAAGAAGTAAACAAGTATAATGCTAATGGAGCTAGAACCTTTCAGGGATATTACAACTGGGATGGTGAATTGTTAGAGTGGTACGGCAGTTATAAGAATGAATACACTCTTGACGCGAATGATCGTGTTACAGAAGAATTACAGTCTGAATGGGATAATACCAAATCCGAGTGGTATATAGACCGTAAGTACACCTATATGCGTGATGGAACAGGCAATATAACTGAAGAGACAGCTTATAACTATGATACAACACAGATGGTCTATTTTCCGGAATGGAAGGATGTTTATGAGTATAACCTGGGAGTGAGCTGGAATGATATTGCTTTACCCTATGAGTTCACCGAGGATGAGGACGATGACGACTATATTTGGACAATCTATAATAAACTCCTTAAATATTATTATTTGGAATATGACACAACAGAAATGTCATGGGATACTACAAATTATGAGAACTTTTATTATTCACCTTTTGGAGGGGGAACCGTCCAGCCTGTTGAGTGTGATGCTGGTTTCCGAACCACCCCGGGACAGGGTGCCCTTGATATAATTTTCACAGACGCCTCTGGTGCGGATGTAAGTTCCTGGTACTGGACTTTTGGAGACGGTAGCACAAGTACAATGCAACATCCAATGCATACTTATGCATTTGCAGGCACCTATAAGGTAAGCCTTTCCACCACGGATCAGACCGGTGAATGCAGCAATACTATGGTAGAGCAGATAGTAGTTGGCAGTACTCTTTGTAATGCCAGGTTTACAATGTCGGTTGATACTGCCGGAATGAAAATTTTCCTGACGGACTTCTCTCAGGGAACAAATCTGAATTACTTCTGGAGCCTTGGTGATGGTGAGGTTTCAACGCTTGCAGGCCACGAGCATACATACCAGTTTGCCGGAACCTATGAAGTTACCCTTACAGTTGAGAACAATGACGGGAGTTGTATGGACCGCTACAGTCTGAGAACAAGGGTGGGTACTGCAGTATGCGAGGCCGGGTTTGATGTTTTTGTTGATTCTAGCACCAGCACTGCCAGATTTACGGCTAAAAACCAGAATCCTGCGAACATTTATCGCTGGGAGTTTGGGGATGGATCTGTTGAAAAATTCCCTAACGTAACGAAAACTTTTACTCATCCTGGTTATTATTCAGCACGTCTGACAGTCTCAAATAGTACTGCTGCTTGTGTCAATTCACAAAAAGCGACAATTTTGATCGGGCGACCGAGTCCCGGGGGACAAGCGAATTTTATATATGTTTCCGGAGATGCAAACAAGGTACAGTTCAATGACCGTTCGCAGGGAGAAGGCCTTTCCTATTTCTGGGATTTCAACGATGGGAATTCATCTAATGTTCAGAATCCTTCAAATGTTTATGTACTGCCGGGATATTATGATGTATGTCTTACAGTTTCAACAGCTGATGGCAAGAGAAATACATATTGCGAAAAGATCTTTGCAGGAACAGAGACTACAAATGAATGCCTGGCTCAGTTTGAGTACCAGCTATCTGATAACCAATTGGGAATATCCTGTGTGGACCGTTCACTTGGAAGTCCTGACAATTGGCTTTGGACCTATAATGATGGATGGACCAGTACAACACAGAACACCAACTGGTCTACCAGCACGCCCGCTTATGTAAAAATCCAGCAAACCATCATAAATTCCACAAACGGATGCCGTGACGATGTATTTGCCCTTGTTAATATGGGAGCGGAAGGGAAACTTGTAGCCGGAATCGGATACATTGTTGACACTTCCAATAAAAAAGCCGATACATATCCGGTTGACTTTGTGGGTGTCTCACTGGGCGATGCAGGAAAACTAAAATGGACCTTTGGAGACGGCACAGCTGATTCTACCAGTATAAATCCTGTACACGTATACACTCAACCCGGCACCTATGAGGTTTGTCTGACGGTTACCAATACGAACACCGGAGAAGAGGATACTAGTTGTGAGTCTGTTACAGTTGGTGAAGGTGCACCGAGTTCAAGCAGGGCACTGGGTTCGCTTGAAATGGGACTCAAATCGTATCCCAATCCATTCAAGGTGAATACTACAGTTGAATTCTATCTCTTGAATGACTCGGAGATTGACCTCTCAATATACGACCTGATGGGAAGGAAAGTACAGACAGTTATGAGGGATCACAGATTTGCCGGATTACACACCTTCGAATTCGAGGGTTCTGAACTTGAAGCCGGAAATTACTACCTCATTCTGAGAACAGATAATGGAGTGGAAAGATCGGTGCTGAGTGTGGTCAAGTAAATATTAGCTTATATGAACATACACGGGGCTTAATGAAAAAGAGGCTGTCTCGAAAGGGGCAGCCTCTTTTATTAAAGGTTTTTTGAGCATCAATTTTCCCCAGAGGAAAAAGAAGAAATCCTAAACAACCAATAATCACTATTTTCATAATGGTGATTTATCAGATACAGCACAAAAATTACACCGAAAACAAAATCAGGAAAAATATGAAAAGGCGAAAAACAGATCAGGAATAAATTTTCCTGAGAAACTGCCGGATACCTTCAAGGGATTGCTCTTTTTCCTCAACAAATCCCATATGACCGGAGTTCTCAAGGATCACAACCTCGGTATCGGGCGCCAGTTTAAAATGCTGCTCGTAAACCTCAAAGGGTATGTAATTGTCCTTACGGCCTGCGATGATAAGGACCGGGTCGGTTGAAACTTTCAGCACATCTCTCCGGTCGGGCCGGGCTTTCATTCCTTCCAGTGCATGAATGACACCTTCATCGGGTGTGGCTAAAGCAATCTTCCTCGCCCAGTCAATCTTATCTGCCAGCTTATCATGGTTATCCGTAGCAAAAGCGTTGGAGATATTTACGTTGATGAACTGTTGTTTCTTCCCGGCCTTTACAAGTTCAATTTCCCTGTCACGGTTCGCCAGTATATCTGCAGGATCCGGCAGGGCGTGTGAGTGGAAAAGTCCGAAGCCAATGGTGGTTTCCGGATAGAAATCCTCAAAAGCAAGGGCAGCATATCCACCCATGGAATGGCCGATTATCACGGTACGGCCTATTCCCAGGAAATCCAGCACGGACTTGACAGCATCGGCCATAATCGCCATGGTATCAAGAGCAGCGCAGACACCTGATCGTCCGTGCCCTGGAAGATCGATACAAATCACCCGGTAATCCCTGGCCAGTTCATTCCCAAATCCATCCCATATCTCCAATGATTCGAGATAGCCATGCAGCAACACGACTGGCTCACCATATCCCTCATCAGAGTACCGAATAAAAGTATCGTGGTATTCTACAGTTGAAATCATAGCATTAATTTAAGATAATTTGAGCAATTTCGGAAAAATTACCGCTGAATAAATATAGAGACCTGCCTCCTCAGATAGAATCAGGTCCAATCAGACTCTCTGTTGATTCATCAAATCCTCAATCTCCTCTGCTTCCATCGGGTAATCCTCCATCAGGTCCATATTTCCATCTCCGGTTATCAGGATATCGTTTTCCAGCCGAATACCGGTTGATTCCTCAACCAGGTAAATTCCCGGTTCGCATGTAAGTACCATTCCCTCCTGCAGAATTTCCTGCTTACTTCCCACATCATGGACATCCAGTCCCATAAAATGTGTGGTGCCATGGGGATAGTATTTTCGGTGAAGAGGACTTTCCTTTGACTGTTTTCTGAGTTCAGCCACCGTGTAGAGTCCAAGTTTAATATGCTCCTCTTCCCACAATCTACCCACTCCTTCATTGATCTTATCGATTGTTGTACCAGGCCTTATCAGTGATCGTGCCCCCTGAAATACTCTCAGGCAGGCATCATACAGCTCTCTCTGCCTGGCTGTAAATTTCCCGTTAACAGGAATTGTACGGGTGCAATCTGCCGCATAATTGGCATATTCTGCCCCAAAATCCATGAGCAGGAGATCACCGTCCCTGCAGACCTGGTCGTTTTTGATATAATGCAGCATGCAGGCATTTCCACCCGAAGCAATTATCGGCGGGTATGCATGTCCCCCGCAACCCTGCCGGATAAACTCATGGCTGAGCTCGGCCTCTATCTCATACTCATGCATACCTGGTTTCAAAAACCCAAGCACCTGTTTTAGTCCCCCACCCGTTATCCGTATCGACTCCTTTATCAGCTCCAGCTCCTCAGGCTCCTTTATCAGCCGCAATCCGGTCATCAGAGGAGCAAGGCGCTTGATCTCATGAGAAGGATACACTTTCTTCATCTCCTGCATCATTCTTTCATCCCGTAAAGGGTATTCCGGCTTGAACTTTTCAAGCTCCGGGACATTAAAATAAATATTGCTTACCCCAAGAATCAGGGGACGGGAGACCGATTCGAAATCACCCAGCCAGTGAATGGCTGTGATCCCTGAGATTTCAACTGCGGATTTTTTATCCAGCTTCTTACCCTCCCATGTCTCAAGTTTGGGTTCCGGTTTCCGAAGGAAAAGAATGACCCTCTCAGCGAGATCCTTATGTCCCGGACAGATCAACAGAACCGTCATCTCCTGTTCAATCCCGCACAGGTAAAACAAATCCGAATTCTGCCGGTAGGGGTAATACAGGTCACCGCTGCGTACCATCTGATCGTTGGAATGAATAATCGCTACAGAGCTTTTTTCAAGCTTTCCAATCAGCTTCTCCCGGTTCCGCTTAAACAGTCCAGGTTCAATCTTCGAATATCTCATACAATAAATCGCCTAT
>DRHS01000138.1 GCA_011053095.1 Bacteroides sp. | reverse complement strand
TTTTCGCTGTTTATGTGCGGAGGTGAAAGCACCTTTTTCGTGTCCAAAAAGCTCACTTTCAATGAGTTCAGAAGGAATGGCTGCACAGTTGACCTCAATGAAGGGAGCGGAGGCACGATTACTCTTCTCATGAAGCCACCGGGCGACCAGTTCCTTGCCGGTCCCGTTCTCGCCGGTAATAAGAACCCTGGCATCAGTTATCGCAACACGGTCTATCATTTCCTTGATCTTCTGGATAGCAGGAGCCTCCCCGATCATATCATGAGCTTTAGCTATTTTCCTTTTCAGTACCCTCGTTTCGGTGATCAGGTCTGATCGCTCCAGAGCATGTCTGATTGTAATGAGCAGACGATTCAGATCCAGGGGTTTCTCGAGAAAATCGAAGGCCCCTTTCTTGATGGCGTCCACCGCGATTTCTATATCCCCGTGACCGGAAATCATAATTACCGGAATGTCATCTGGCTGCTCCAGTATCTTTCCCAGAACTTCAATGCCATCCATTCCAGGCATTTTAATATCGCAGAGCACCACCTCGAATTTACCCTCCGCAAATAATTCGAGTCCCTTCGGACCATCTTCTGCTGCGACCACTTCGTGTTCTTCAGTCTCAAGTATATCCTTCAGTGTATTCCGGATACTTTTTTCATCATCGATTACCAGTATTTTGGCCATGCTGCCATGAAGATTTGGTGAATATTTTTCAGAAGTCCTAAAGGTAATAATTATCCCACGAATGAGGAATGAAGGCCTATGAATACCGGATCCATTTCCAGATTTCCCTGTAATTCACCTTTTTGCCATACATAAGTATTCCGGTGCGGTAGATCTTGGCAGCGACCCAGGTCATTCCAAGGAAAGTGATTATCAGTAGTCCCATAGAAAGAAGGACCTCCCAGTATGGGACACCAAATGGTATCCTTGCCATCATTACAACCGGAGAAGTGAATGGGATGATTGAAAACCAGAATGCAACTGAACTGTCCGGGTTGCTTATGACGTTGACCAGTACTACCAGTGAAAGTATGAGCGGAATGGTGACGGGAAGCATAAATTGCTGGGTATCTGTTTCATTGTCAACAGCGGCTCCAATTGATGCAAACATGGCTGCATAGAGCAGGTATCCAAATAGAAAATAGAACAGGAATGATCCCAGCATCACGCCAAAATCAATATTTCGAAGAGTGGATAAAGCACTCATTATTTCCACCATTTCCTCCGAAGCTGCTTCGGTCTCAATTTCAGCAGGGGCAGTTGACATGATATCCTGGGCAACCACCCGGTCGGTTGGAGACATATTCAATTCCGGGAAAAAAAGGGTGCTGGTAATTGTCACCAGTAGAAAAGTAGAGACTACCCAGATCAGAAACTGGCTCAGTCCAACCATGGCAATACCCAGAATCTTTCCCAACATGAGCTGGAAAGGCTTAACGGATGAGATCACTACTTCAACAATGCGGTTAACCTTTTCTTCGATTACACCCCGCATAACCGCAGCGCCAAAGAAAAAAATGAACATATAAATCAGGAAGCCACCAATATAGCCAATAGCCATTACAATCCCTGTGTTGCTTTCTTTTTCGCTTCCATCATCCGACAACTTAATGGTACGTACGTTGATCCTGGTTTTGACGGATTTTAGGATGTTATCCAGGTCTTCTATCTCATAGGCCAGCAGTTTCTGATCGCGTATGTATTCCTCAATTGCCTTGCTGATATGAATCTTGGTCGACTGGTTGGGAGTTTTATCTGAATAGAAAATCACAGAATTTGGTTCGGAAGCTACAATATGAGAGATATAGAGCACGCCGTAGTATCCTCCTTTCCTGTAATTTTCCTTTATATCATGCAGTTTGGTATTGTAGAGATATTCGAACGTCAGGTAGTCTGTATCCGGAATAACATTCATGAAAAGATTGGAAGAGTCAACTATTGCAATTTTCTTCAAATCCTGATCCTCAGACATTGCCATCCAAGCCGGGATCACCATAAACCCGGCAAAGATCAGCGGACCGAGGATGGACATTATTATGAATGATCTTTTTCGGACCCTTGTCAGATATTCTCTTCTTATTATCAGCCCGATCTTATTCATGATCCTTTATTCTCGTTAACAACCTTTATGAATATATCATGCATATTGGGGTATACCTCATTAAATGATACCAGGTGGACAGCAGGCAGGAGAAGCGAAATAAGCTCATTATCGGTAGTATGGTGCAAAAGCCTGATCTTTGCACTTTTAATATCATTATCCCCGTTTATCTCAAGCAATTCATAATGCTTGTTGAGCGCATTTTTTAATTTCTCCGGATCACCTTGAAATCCAACCTCATAGGTATCTGTACGGTATTGATCCCGGATATTGTCTATGGGTCCCTCGATCAGAGTTTTGCCCTTATCTACAAGGGTAATATGGTCACAAAGTTCCTCGACTGAACCCATGTTATGTGTTGAAAAAATAATGGTAGAGCCCCTTTCCTGGAGAGAAAGGATCTCATTTTTAAGCATATCTGCATTAATGGGATCGAATCCGCTGAAGGGTTCATCAAAAATCAATAGCTCCGGCTCATGGATAACAGTTACAATGAACTGCACTTTCTGCTGCATTCCTTTGGAAAGTTCTTGAACCTTCTTGTTCCACCAGCTTGTGATTTCGAATTTTTCAAACCAGTATTTGAGTTTTTTATTTGCTTCGGATTTTGACAGTCCTTTTAACCTTGCCAGGTAAATAACCTGTTCGCCAACTTTCATTTTTTTATACAATCCCCTTTCTTCAGGGAGGTATCCAATATTGCTAATATGATCTGGATGGAGACTTTTACCGTTAAAGAATAGTGAACCCTCGTCTGGAGCAGTGATCTGGTTGATAATCCGGATCAGAGTTGTTTTACCTGCTCCATTTGGTCCAAGGAGCCCGTAGATGCTGCCTTTAGGTATGCTGATAGAAACACGGTCAAGTGCTGTGGTGTGAATGAATTTCTTAACTACGTTTTCAGCATTGAAAATTTCCATGCATAGAGCCTTATTGCCGGTTTATTGAAAATAACTTTTCATCCGTTCGAAGAAGTTTTTTTCGTTCTTGTCCGGTTGGGGTATAAAATTAGGAGATTCTCCCAGCTTTTCAATAAGTTTTTGTTCTTCCTTCGAAAGTTTTTTAGGAACCCATACATTGATGCTGACCAGCAAGTCTCCACGGCGGTAACCATTAACATCAGGTATGCCTTTGTTTCTTAATCTCAGAATTCTCCCGGGCTGGGTTCCTGGTTCGATCTTGATCTTTACCTTTCCTTCCACCGTTGGGATCTCGACCGGAGTTCCCAGAGCTGCCTGGGGGATGCTGATATGAAGATTATACAACAAATCATTCCCGTCGCGAATCAGTTCCGGATGAGCTTCTTCATGGATCATCACAAGCAGATCACCTTTAATTCCTCCACGTCTTGCTGCATTGCCTTTTCCTGCAACATTCATTTGCATACCTTCTGCAACTCCTGCGGGGATACTTATTGCGATGACCTCCTCATCTTTTACAATTCCTTCACCATAGCAAATTGTACATTTTTCCGTTATTGTCTTGCCTTCTCCACCGCATGTAGGACAGGCAGAGACTGTCTGCATTTGTCCCAGGAAAGTATTTGAAACCCGCCGTACCTGTCCTGAACCCCCGCATGTACTGCATGTGGAATGACTTGATCCGTCTTTTGCGCCACTGCCGTCGCAACTGTTGCAGCCAACGTATTTGTTGACCTTTATTTTTTTCTCTACACCCTTTGCTATTTCTTCAAGATTCAGTTTGACCTTCACTCTCAGGTTTGAACCTTTCCGGGTTGCCTGTGACGACCTCCTGCTGCCTCCTCCAAATCCTCCAAAACCACCAAATGCATCTCCGAAAATATCGCCGAAACTTGAGAAGATATCCTCAACCGTCATTCCGGCCCCGCCATATCCACCACCTGCATTGTTACCTAAACCTGCATGACCAAAGCGGTCATACCGGGCTCTTTTATCATCATCACTCAATACCTCGTAAGCTTCCGCAGCTTCCTTGAATTTATCTTCTGAGGATGAATCCCCTGGATTTTTATCAGGATGATGCTTCAGAGCCTGTTTCCGGTAGGCTTTTTTTATTTCCTCACCGGAAGCAGATTTTGAAACATCCAATATCTCGTAAAAATCTCTTTTGCTCATTAATTTCCTATTACAACCTTGGAATAGCGTATTACTTTATCGTTCAGTAAGTAACCTTTTGTCAATACGTCCACAACCTTGCCTTTCAGCTTTTTATCTTTTGTGGGGAACTGTGTCACTGCCTCATGAACATCAGTGTCGAACTTGGTGTGCATGGCTTCAATCTCCTTGACACCCTGCTGATTGAGGTAGTCTTTTAATTTATTGTAAATGAGGAGCATACCTTCTTTTACTGCATCCAAGTCCTTGGCATCATCAATAAATTTCATTGCCCGCTCAAGATCATCGAGTACCGGCAGTATCTCCACAAATATCCCTTCACCTGCCGATTTAAACATATCCATCTTCTCCTTCTGAGTGCGTTTTCTGAAATTGTCAAAATCAGCCGATAAACGAATGTATTTATCCTTCTGCTCCGAAATTTCCTTCTGCAGTTCTTTCAATTTGGCAGAATCATCTGTCTTTTTACCCGGTTTTACAGTTTTAAATTTAACCGGACCGGTTTTGGCGGTTTTGCTTCTAGTCTTTTTTCCAGACTTTACCGCTCCTTTAACAGCTTGATCCTGTGTTTTATCCTTGCTTGTCATTTCTATATTATTTGAAAAAAGAATTGCTTGTTGCCCAAACAGAACAAATGTTTTGCCAATTGTTAAATCAGGACAATTTGACAGGTTTTTATTTCAGGCCTTAAACAGTGGTCCGGGTACCATATGCCGGTGATGGAGATATCTACCTTAACAATTCGGCAAGCTTTGCATGAAGTGCTTCTCCGCGTAGATTTTTGGCAATGATGATCCCGTCACCATCGATAAGGTAATTGGCCGGTATTGCATTAACACCATAAATGCCGGCTCCTTCTGCACTCCAGCCCATAAGGTCGCTTACATGGTATGGCCATTCAAGTTTGTCCTTCTCTATGGCCTCTACCCAACGGTCCTTGCTTTTGTCAAGGGAAATGCTGTAAACAGTAAATCCTTTACCTTCTTGGAATTGCTTATCCTTGTACTTGTTGTATGCACTCACTATATTGGGATTTTCATACCGGCATGGACCGCACCATGAGGCCCAGAAGTCGATAAGAACTAATTTCCCTTTAAGGGAAGAAAGAGCTATCTCTCTGTCCTCAGGAGACTTATAATTGAGTTCCGGTGCGAGGCTACCAATTTTAGTTCCTACAGGTGCATCAATTGTCTTCTTTTCCGGGGAAAGGAATGCAACTGACATAATTACTATTACCACTAAAAGAATTGGTAATACATATTTAGTTTTGAGCATATGTTGATACTTTAAATTTCGGCCAAAGATAAAAAAAATTATGTACGTGTGATGGAGGCTCCGATCTTATTCAACCGTTGTTCAATATTCTGATAACCCCGGTCAATCTGCTCGATATTATGGATGGTACTGGTTCCTTCAGCTGAAAGGGCTGCTATCAGCAGAGCAACACCGGCTCGAATATCAGGAGAGCTCATAGTGGTTGGTCGTAAACTGTATTGTCGGTCTATTCCTATTATAGTAGCCCGGTGAGGGTCGCAGAGGATTATCTGGGCTCCCATATCTATTAACTTGTCAACAAAGAACAACCGGCTTTCGAACATTTTCTGGTGGATAAGGACAGATCCCTTGGCCTGTGTTGCAACAACCAGAAAAACGCTTAGAAGGTCAGGTGTGAGTCCAGGCCAGGGAGCATCCGCGATTGTCATTATGGATCCGTCCATGAAGGTCTCTATTTCATAATGATCCTGTCGTGGAATGATAAGATCATCCCCATCCTGTAGTATTTTAATTCCAAGTCTTACGAACTGTTCGGGGATTATTCCCAGATTTTCAACCGATACATCTTTCAATGTTAACTCGGAGCTGGTAAGTGCTGCCATACCGATGAAACTACCTACCTCAATCATATCAGGGAGCAGGGTATGCTCGCAACCAGAAAGGGAATCCACACCATTGACAATCAGCAGATTCGATCCAATACCCTCGATCCTGGCACCCATGCTGAGTAGCATTTTGCATAGTTGTTGAATATAGGGTTCGCATGCTGCATTGTAAATAGTAGTTGTACCCTCCGCCATCACAGCACACATCAGGATGTTTGCTGTTCCGGTAACAGAGGCCTCATCCAGTAACATATAGTTGCCTTTCAGCGATGGAGCCTCGACGGTATAACATTGTCTAATGCTGTCATGGGTGAATTTAGCACCCAGCTTCTCAAAACCAAAAAAATGTGTATCCAATCGTCTTCGTCCGATCTTATCACCACCCGGTGCCGGAACAAGACCTTTCCCGAAACGGGCCAGCAGGGGACCCAGGATCATTATTGATCCTCTGAGACTTGCTCCCTTTTCACTGAACTCATCGGTTTTCAGGTAATCAAGATTTATATTGGAGGCACAAAATCTGAATGATCTGTCGTGGTGATCCTGAACATCCACTCCCATGCTGGCCAGAAGGGATATCAGGTTGTTTACATCCAGAATATCAGGAAGGTTGTGAAGTGTAACTTCCCCGGCTGTAAGAAGACAGGCACAGATTACCTGCAAAGCTTCGTTCTTTGCACCCTGGGGAGTAAGCGTGCCGGAAAGGGATTTCCCACCCTCCACAATGAATGTGCCCATACGGGTTACTTCTTTTTTTGCTGTCTTTTTTTCTTATTCTTGGAAAGAATATCCCTTGATTCAGAAAGCTTGAGATCCTCTGAAACAACAAGGGCTCCACCAGAAAGTTTCTTTAGATCTTCGAAGATCAACTCGTCATTAACCACCTCCCTGTTCCAGGTCAGGTAGCACTTCTTCATGTGATTTGCGATAAGCTTAATCAGCATTTCTTTCTCAGGTCCATCTTCAAATGCTATGGCCTCCTTTATCAGTAATTCAATTATCTTTCCGTAATGTTTGTACTTGATAGCGTATTCGCTGTATGGGACCTGCTTGGGCTTTTCATAAAGTGATTCCGGAGTTGGCTTTTCATACGGTGAGTCGATTTCAAGTTTGAAATCTGATATAATGAACAGATGGTCCCATAATTTATGCTTGAAGTCAGCCACATCCCTTAAATGGGGATTCAGGTTTCCCATAATTGAGATAATAGAAAGAGCAGCCCTGTTCCTTTCCTCCTTGTCCTCAATCTTAATAGTATAATCTATCATCTTCTGAATATTCCGGCCGTATTCCGGAATAATCATTTTGGCCCTTTGCGTATTATAATCGTATTCCATTCCTGTAAATTTAATGCAAAAGAACAGAAATCTAAGGGGATTTCAAAATTAAGATTCTTAAACCAGTCAGGGATGACTATAATTCTCCTGGTTTCGGCGGGGGACAGGTTCTGTTCTTGTTTCAATCAGTCGTTTTACGAGATGATTTTCAGCTTGGCGAATTTCAGGAGTAATTGTTTTTGTCCATGTCCCTGAAAAAAAACAGTAGCCTTCCGGTTGGGTTCCGGTCCCTCAAGATTAAGGACCTTCCCGATTCCGAACCGCTGATGTTCAACCTGCATTCCCGCTTGAATTTCGGTAGGATTATCAGCTTTGAAATCACCATTTGGTAGTGGAGACCTTGCCCTTTCCACACGGGTTTTGCCCTGTACCTTTGCAGTTGACGGAGCCACCTTTTCGGGTTGGGAGGCTTTTTTCGCCTTTGAAGATGAATATGCTCTGCCTCCATGGGCTTTGGATCCCCATCCCTTATTCACTGGCCTTGTTTCAAATGAAACAGAGCCGGAGGGTGCCGTTTCGGGAGCCTGCTCAATAAATTCCGGATCAATTTCTCTGATAAACCGGCTGGGAACTGCGTTCACCGGAACTCCCCAGCGGTATCTGGAGGCGGCAAAACTAATGCTTACCTTTTTCATGGCTCTGGTGACAGCCACATAAAACAGTCTTCTTTCCTCTTCAAGTTCTTCCCTGGTGGAAGATGACATCCGGGAAGGGAATAATTCCTCTTCCATCCCTGTCATGTATACATATTTAAATTCAAGTCCCTTGGCTGAGTGAACAGTCATAATATTTACCTTGTCCCTGTCTTCCTCTTTTTCGTTATCAGCATCCGTCAGAAGGGATACGCTTTGCAGGAAGGCATCCAAAGTGGTAGTCTCAGCTTCCTCCTGCGATTCCACAAACTCTTTAATACCGTTCAGCAGTTCCTGCAGGTTTTCATATTTACTGAGGTTTTCAGGCGAGTCATTATTATGCAGGTCTTTCAGTATCCCGACACCCTCCGCGATTAAGAAAGCAAGATCGAATGCCTCCATGGTAGTTAGCCTGGACTGGTAGTCTTTGACCATGGCCGTGAAGGCATCAAGTTTCTTCATGGTACCCTGGTTGAAAAGATGGGAACATGAAGAAGTATCTTCAAGAATGTTCCATACTCTCAGTTCCCGACGGGCAGCCTCTTCTTCCAGTTTTGTCACTGTAGTCTGACCTATGCCACGTGCAGGATAGTTAATGATTCTGCGAAGTGCTTCTTCATCGTACGGATTTACTGTCAGGCGGAAATAGGCCAGCAGATCCTTTATTTCCTTTCTCTGGTAGAATGATAGTCCACCGAAAACCCTGTAAGGAATATTCAACCTTCTCAGGGCTTCCTCAAAGATCCTGGATTGGGCATTGGTACGGTACAGAATAGCAATGTCGCGGTGCCTTACCTGCTCGCCGAAAATGGTATCCTGGATTCCGTTGGCGACCAGGTATCCTTCTTCATTGTCTGTTGCGGCCCGGATCAGGTGGATTTTTTCACCTTTTTCCTTTTTGGAGAATACCTTTTTACTGATCTGGTCCTGGTTCTTTGCAATAATACTGTTGGCTGCATCTACAATATTGCGGGTTGAGCGGTAATTCTGCTCAAGCTTATACAACCTGTAATCCTTGTAATCGTGCTTGAAATTCAGGATGTTCTCAATCCTTGCCCCCCGAAAAGAATAGATGCTCTGGGCATCATCACCCACCACGCAAATATTTTTATATTTTTCAGATAAATGTTTGGTTATCAAATATTGAACATAATTGGTGTCCTGGTACTCATCAACCATGATAAACCGAAACTGCTCCTGGTATTTTCCGAGGACCTCCGGGAAATCTCTGAGCAGGATGTGCATGTTCAGAAGCAGGTCGTCGAAATCCATCGCATCTGCTTTCTTGCAACGCTGGGCATACAGTTTATAGATATCAGCCATTCTTGGCTTGCGTGTTCGTTTGTCAATTTCTGTAAGCTGTGTGCTTGAAAAGTAGGCCGCAGGAGTTATAAGATTATTTTTGGATGATGATATCCTGGCATATACCTCACCCGGCTTATAGATCTGATCATTCAGGTCCATTTCCTTGATAAGCTTCTTTACCAGGCTTTTTGAGTCGGAAGTATCGTAGATTGTGAAATTTGAAGGGTAGCCCAGTTGCTGTCCCTCACTGCGGAGTATCCTCGCGAAGATTGAATGGAATGTCCCCATCCACAACCATTTTGCATGATCCGGACCAACAAGTTTCCCTATCCTTTCCTTCATCTCCCTGGCAGCCTTGTTGGTAAAAGTCAGGGCCAGGATATTCCGTGGTTGAATACCCTGTTTAAGCAGGTATGCGATCCGGTAGGTCAACACCCTGGTTTTTCCTGATCCTGCACCGGCAATAATCAGGCTGGGTCCCTCATAATCCATTACAGCCTGTTGCTGAACATCATTCAGATCGCTTAAAAAATCTTTACCCATAGTCTCGTGATAGCTGCCAAAATTAATGATTTTTTCTTCTAACAGATTATATATCTTTGCCACTTAATTAAGGCTTATTATAATAAAATCACACCCAGTATAGTTTAATTAGGGAGTATCCCATTGACAGCCTGCATGCAACCGGTTTTAAAGTACATATTTCGTCTGTTTATAATTCTGTTTCTGATTCCCGGTTCTGTTCCGGTTTATTCCCAGATAACTTCCTCTACGGCGGATTTTTCAGATACACTTACGTATATTGCTTTTCCGGAAACAGATCCATTTTTTGTTTTTCACTCTTCCTCTTTCGGAACTCCGGTCACTGGCAAGCTTGTTGCATCTTCTCCCGGAGATACCTCGGTTTATAATTACGACTGGAGTATGTACAATCCTGTATCCAACAGTTTTGATCCCCCTTTTTTCTCGGAAACCGATGTAGCAACATCCTCGTTAAGTAACCTTGACCATGGTTGCTATCAGGTTCAGATCAGCTCAACGGGTCTTGATACTGTGTTCAGGGCCTGGGTTTTTCATAACGATCCAAATGTGGAGGTTGAAAAGAGTCCTGAGGGCAAGGTAATGCCATACCGGTATACCTGTGATTTCCTGCGCCTTATTGGGAATACTTATCCGGATACCATTGTCTACTATGATCTTGCAACAGGTGCAGAACTTTCCCTTCCGAACGGAATGGCATTTGAATGGACCTCTGATGACTCCGAATACCAGATTTTTGGAGGCAGGTTTTTCCTCTCCCTTACAATATATAATCAGCCACCCTATTCAAGACCTCCGACAAAGGATACACGTTTTACCCTTACGGCCGTTGACAGTTTTAACCTGATGAGGGAGGATGACGTTCTTTACGAGAGCGTCCATGTCAAAGCAGAGTTTTCAATGTGGTATGAAGACCGTGGGGATCCTGACAGCGAGGGTGTATGGACGGAATCAGACAATCCCGAGGAAGAATCTCCCATGGAAGTCCGTTTCAAAAATCTCTCGGAAAACGGGATTGAATTTGAATGGTCTCTTGTTGACAGTTCCAAGACAGGGGAGGAATCAGATATTATAACCTATGATTTTAATGACTCTGTGGTTTTTACCTATTATATTCCCGGTTATTATTATCCCGGCATGATTGCATACAGTGAGGCAGGCTGTGTGGATTCATTCCCCCTTGTGACAAATCCTGAGATACATGTGCTTCCTTCAGAACTGGATGCACCGAATGTATTTACCCCCAACGGTGACGGTGTCAATGACTTTTTCGTTGTCAGGAGCAAATCATTAAAGGCTTTCAGGATTACCATATACAGCATCAGTGGCAGAAAAGTATATGAATACCAGCATTCCGACGGGAGGTTTGAATGGGAAGGCTGGGATGGTACCATGCATGGAAAAGGTAGCAGTTTTGTTCAACCCGGTGTCTACTATTATGTCATTGACGCACTTGGCTGGGACGCTGTGCCTTATCGTGGAGTAGAGCCTTTTACAGGTTTCGTCTACCTTTTTAGAGAGAAGGAGTAAAGTCATATCCACAAAACACAGAAAATCCGACAGCGGCTTTTGTGGTACGATTATTGAATTTCTGAGGACTGAAGTCTATATTTGAATCATGGTGCGGATCCGAAACTACTTTTTGTTTATCCTCTTTTTATCGATTTTCCTCTTCGTCGGGATGGTTCTGAGAGCACAGGACAGCCGTAACGGTTACTGGTTCCCCCCTTATGATACCTTGCGAATATTTGTGATTTATGCTGAGATGGTGAATGATCCTGATGATCCCAAATGGATACAGGGATGGGTGCCTGGCTCACTGCCTCCGGACCCGGGATTCCTTTTTGACCATAGCCTCCTTCCTGGTGAAGGTCCCAGGGGTGTTATCACTAAATATTATCACCAGGCATCTTTTGGCCGGTATGTAGTCCTTGGCGATCACTATCCCGAGATGGTTTCAATTGATTTTAGTGAGGTAAGAGGCCGGGGGGTTGAGCAGGTATTGAAAAAGGTTGCTGATACACAAGAGGATGATATAATTTCCCAGCATGGCTACTCGGTTAATAAAGGTGATTTCGACTTTATCAGTACAAGCAAAATGGGGAGTCCAAAGACCATTGAACCCGATTCCCTGATTGATATAGTGATGGTTATATGGAGGGTGAATTCCAGGATGACAACGAATCTGTCAGCCGGATTCTGCAGCACAGGAAAAAAAATGCAGAGGATGAAGGACATGAAGGGTATGAATTCCTATTCCAGCTTTGTTAACAAGGACTATAAGCGTTATACCATAATCCGCCATGAATTCAGCCATCTGCTGCTGGGAGGCAACAATTTTCATACCGGTGGGGCAGGAGCCGGCACAAAAACGTTTATGTCGGATGTAGGCGGTTATGCAATGCTAAGCAGTCATTTAATGTCTTCACCTGTCTACTGTTCCTGGGACAGGAGAAGACTTGGATGGAAGCATTCTGAGAATGAGTATCAAATATCTGCACGGGACCCCATGGATAACTCTGAAATAGAGACTGACCTGATCTATAGTCAGGATTTTCCCCATGGGTCAAATGAGTTTATCCTACGCGATTTTGTAGAGACCGGGGATGCGATACGAATTGAATTGCCTTATCTTCAGGTTTATTCTGATAAAATCAGCCGACAATGGCTCTGGCTTGAGAACCATCAGAAAAAGGATGAAAATGTGGATCATGAGAAAGCGACCCGAAAGGGACTTTATGCCTATATCCAGGTTGGAAAAGAATCATCCGGAGGTCCTGGTACATTCAGCGGACAATGCAATTATACATGGCCTGTGAGTGCATTCGGGAATTATGATTTCCTCATCGATGAGGAAACACGTGAATCCGAAACAAGCTACAGGCTCAGCAATCCTTTTACCGGTTATAATAACCTGGTTTACGGGGTATATGATCTCAACCAGAAGGATGGTCTGATTTACCGCAACGAAGTATTTCTTGCAAAACAAGTGAAGATTAATGGACAGTATCCTGATTCATCCAAATTCAACTTTAATACTTATCCCTTATTCGGAACTGCATTTGATGCTTTTAGGGAGGGTGATAAAATAGGTCCTGACAGGAATCCTGCTGCTGTGTCCTTACTTACCTACCGCACCAGTTCAAGTACCCGTGCCCGTCCCAGTGCTCCTGTGGAAACTGATAACAGGATTATTCACCTTAACGGGATTTCGGTAGAATTCCTGGAACAGATGCATGATGGAGGAATCAGGCTTAGAATCAGGTGGGATGATAATACAATCCGGAAAAATGTACGCTGGTGCGGAGATATATATCTGCATGAGGAATTAACCCTTGACAGGGGAAAAAAAATACAGCTTGATCAGGGCCTGACTCCAACCCGTCCACTGAATCCAGTGGTAATAAACGGATCAGCCATTTTCGCCGATCCAAGCTCATTCGTTGTTACGGAAGGAGCAGGAATACAAATGGAGAAGAAATCACAGTTGATCCTGGATAATGGCAGCAGCCTGATTCTCCATCAGGAAAGCCGGATTGATCTTGAGCGAGGTGCCAGGATCATTGTTTCGGATTCATCCAGTCTGGCCATCCATCCTGAAGCAGTTGTGACCGGTAGGGGGAAGATTATTCTCTCTAAGGGAGCAAGGATTGATCTGGATAAGAAATTTGTCGATGTCCGTATTAAATCCTCCCGAAAATAAAAAAGGTGCCATCCCTGGCACCCTCCCTTAAATTATTATTTGTATCGAAACGGATTAATAAAAAAAGCCATCTCACACCGCGCAGGCGGTGTAATGGCGGTTTAATAATCCTTTCGAATCATTCCTCAGCTTCTTTAGCTTCGTATGATTTCAGAAGTTGTTCCTGAATATCTGGTGGTACCTGAGCGTACTCGGCAAATTTCATGCTATACATGGCACGACCTCCGGTCAGAGAACTCAGGGCTGTAGAGTACTTGTTCATTTCAGCCAGTGGTACCTTGGCAGCAATTTTTTCAAATCCTTTTTCACTGCTCATACCCTGTACAATGGCTCTTCTTCCCTGCAGGTCTGACATTACATCACCCATTCGGTCGCCCGGTACAAGCACCTCAACGTCATAAACAGGTTCCATAATCTTCGGTCCTGCAATCTTAAAGGCTTCACGGAATGCATTCCGTCCAGCAAGCTTGAAGGAGATCTCATTGGAATCAACAGGGTGCATTTTTCCGTCATAAACAAATACCCTGATGTCACGGGCATAGGATCCTGTAAGGGGGCCTTCTTCCATTTTTTCCATAATCCCTTTCAGGATTGCAGGAAGAAAACGGGCATCGATTGATCCACCAACAATACAATTATAATAAAGAAGCTTGCCGCCCCATTCGAGGTCTATTTCATCCTTATTCCTGACATTGACTTTAATATCCTTGCCTCCGGCTTTGAACGTAGTCGGATCAGCAGCACCTTCATGGTAAGGTTCGATAATCATATATACTTCGCCAAATTGACCGGCTCCGCCGGATTGTTTCTTATGCCTGTAATCTGCCTGGGCAACTTTTGTTATAGTCTCCCGGTAAGGAATTTTAGGTGTTAAAAACTCGGTCTCCACCTTATATGTATTGTCCAAATGCCATTTTACCAGATTCAGATGATGTTCCCCCTGTCCGCCAAGGATAATTTGTTTTAATTCCTTTGAATATTCAACTACAACAGTCGGGTCGGCTTCATGGATCCGGGTCAGTGCTTCACCAAGTTTCTCTTCGTCACCTTCAGTCAGTGTTCTGATTGCAGTCCGGAATTTGGGTTCAGGATAATCGGTGGCAGGCATCTCAATGTTCTGGTTGGTTGACAGGGTGTTATCGGTCTTGGTATTCTTAAGTTTCACAGTTGCACCGATATCTCCGGCGAACAGTTTATCTACCTTATTCCTTTCCTTTCCGGCCACAGCAAAGAGCTGAGATAACCTCTCCTTGCTACGTGTGCGGTTATTGATCAGATCCATTCCCTCGGTAAGGGTTCCAGACAGGACTTTGAAATAGTTAATCTCACCGATATGAGATTCATATTCTGATTTGAAGACAATCAATGTAGTATCCCCGGAAGGGTCACATTTAATTTCTTTATCATCTACAGTTTTTTCTCCTTCTGTATCGCATGGAGATGGAAATACATTGGTAATGAATTGCAACAGCCTGCCGACTCCAATGTCCTTTTCAGCCGATGTGCAGAGAACGGGGGAGATTCCATTTTCAATTAAGCCCGTGGTAATACCCTTGCGCATTTCATCTTCACTCAATGAATCATTCTCGAAAAACAGTTCCATGAGAGATTCATCATTTTCTGCAGCCTTCTCAACCAGTTCTCCATGGAGTTCTTCGGCCTGGGGCTTAAGATCATCTGGAATTTCTCCTATTTCGGGCTTACCACCATCCTTGGGATACTTGTACAATTTCATTTGAAGTACATCCACAATGCTGTCGAAGGTCGGACCGGCATTTACCGGAAACTGCAACTGAGCGATCTTGCTTCCAAACCTTTCTTTAAGCGATTCAAGAGACTTTTCGAAATTGGCATGATCATGATCGCATTTGTTTATGACATATACTACCGGGATATTGTACTTTTCGGTATACCTTTGATGAATTTCGGTTCCAACCTCAACTCCGTTCTGGCTGTTAATCAACATAACTGCGACATCAGAAACACGAAGACTGGAAATAACCCCTCCGATAAAATCATCCGCACCAGGAACATCCAATATGTTGACTTTCTTGTCACCGTATTCCGTATATAATACTGATGAGTAAATCGATCTTTGGTTTTCCTGCTCTATTTCCCTGAAGTCTGAGGCAGTGGTTTTTTGATCAACTTCCCCTTTTCTGGAAATGACTCCGCCTTCCATCAGCATAGATTCTGCCAGTGTTGTTTTACCCGATCCTGAATTTCCCAGCAAGGCGATATTTTTTACCTGGTTTGTCTGGTATGTTTTCATTTAATGTTTCGAATTTAAGATGTTATAATTTGATGCGTTTATGACTTTTGAACTGAAGATGATATTTACAGCCTGGAATTGGACCAGCAAAAGTAATATTTTTTTAACTGCTAGTCTGCTTTAGTCAAGTCTTTTTTGTTAATTCATTTAGTGGCTTTGGCTCAGTTGCTACAGATTGCTGTATTAGCCTATAAAACAGCTTGCCTCTGTAGGTTGATAGCTTTCTGTTAAAACGAAATGCAAATTCATCCAGATAATAGGATAGATGCTTCGTAGATACCTTTCCCTGATGAGTT
>DRHS01000137.1 GCA_011053095.1 Bacteroides sp. | reverse complement strand
GGAAGCCGGGGAAGCTTCCGGCTGCAATTATTTCTGTGAATTATGATCTGGAATATGGGAAGGATACAGTTGAGGTACATGTTGATGCAATTGTAAAGGGAGCAAAATATCTTGTCGTAGACGATCTTTTGGCAACGGGAGGGACTGCAGAGGCTGTGTGTCGTTTGATTGAGGCAGGGGGAGGCATTGTTGCCGGATGTCTTTTTTTGGTTGAGCTTCAGGACCTTGGCGGGCGCGGTAAATTAAGCGACAGAAAGGTGGTTTCAATTTTAGAATTTGATGGTGAGTGACAGGCAAAATACTTTAAAATCACTTGTTGAGGTGCTTCCTCATAAACCTGGTGTTTATCAATATTTTGACTCGGACGGTAAAATTCTATATGTTGGGAAGGCAAGGGATCTTAAAAAACGGGTTTCTTCGTATTTTCTAAAATCCAGAAAGGAAAGTTTTAAGCAGCATGTTTTAGTCAATAAAATAGCAGACATAAAACATGTAGTTGTATCTTCTGAGTCAGATGCCCTTCTTCTGGAGAATAACCTGATCAAGAAATTGCAGCCAAGGTATAATGTGTTATTAAAGGATGACAAGACATTTCCCTGGATCTGTGTTAAGAACGAACCTTTTCCCAGAATCTTTTATACACGAAATCGCATTCAGGACGGTTCAGTTTACTATGGTCCCTATACATCCGTTTTGATGGTTAAGACCATAATTGAAATGGCAAGACAGCTGTTTCCTCTTAGAAACTGCAGGTTGAATCTAAGCAGTGCAAACATAGAGAAGGGAAAATATAAGGTGTGTTTAGAATATCATCTTGGGAACTGCAAAGCTCCGTGTGTGGGTCTGCAGGAAGAGGGTGATTATCTTGATTCTGTTCTACAGGTAAGGCAAATATTGAACGGAAACATCAAACAGGTGTCCGCCCACCTGAAAATACTGACGAAAAAGTATGCCGAAGAATTTAAATATGAGGAGGCGCAGATACTTAAAGAAAAGCTCGAGGTTATTGAAAAATACAAGAGCAAATCTACCATCGTAAATCCCAGAATTCAAAATGTTGATGTGTATTCAATTGTTGAAGAGGGCGATTCTGCATACGTTAATTTTCTCAAGGTGATTGACGGAGCTATTGTACAGGCCCATACACTGGAGATGAAGAAAAAACTAAACGAAGGAATTGATGAGTTGCTTGCTCTCGCAATTACAGACATAAGACAAAAAACAGGCAGCGATGCCCGGGAAATTATAGTGCCAATTCGAATTGAAATGCCAATTGTAGGTGTGAAGTTCATTGTTCCTCAAAAAGGCGACAAAAAACAATTGCTGGATCTGTCGGACAGGAATGCCAGGCAGTATAAAATTGAAAGAAAGAAGAAACTTGAAAACTCAAAGACCATGTCGCGATCTTCAAGGATTCTGGAGACAATGAAAAAGGACCTTCGCCTAAAACATCTTCCTGAACATATTGAGTGCTTCGATAATTCAAATTTACAGGGCACTAACCCTGTAGCCGCTTGTGTTGTTTTCCGTGATGCAGTTCCAAGCAAAAGAGAATACCGGCACTATCATGTAAAGTCAGTCGTTGGGCCGGATGATTTCGCATCTATGGAAGAGGTTGTATACAGGCGTTATCGAAGGCTGATAAATGAAAAAAAAGATCTCCCGCAACTGGTAATTGTTGATGGGGGGAAGGGTCAGCTAAATGCTGCAATAAAAAGCCTTGAAAAACTAAATATCCGGGGCAGGATGGCGGTTGTGGGGGTGGCAAAAAGATTAGAAGAGATTTATTTTCCGGAGGACAAGGTGCCTATCTATATTGATAAGAACTCTGAAACCCTGAAGGTCATACAGCAGCTTAGGAATGAGGCTCACAGGTTTGGAATAAGCTTTCACAGAAAACAAAGGGAAAAATCTATGACTGGTTCAGAGCTAGACAGTATTAAGGGCATCGGAGAGAAATCAAAATCCCTTTTATTGAATAGTTTTAAATCTGTGGAGTCGATGAAAATTGCTGATATTGAGAGTCTTGCAGGAGTGGTAGGGCAAAAGAAAGCAGAATTGATAAAAAATCATTTCTTACGTTCAACGACATAGTTTACCAATCTTGAGAGGGAGTTATTGTATTCATTCTCAGGAAGTTCTGCAAGTATTTTTAAGGCTGAATCCCTGTATTCAAACATCTTTTCTGTCGAAAACTCAATCCCATTATTGGAGGTGGCAAATTCTATAACTTCCTGAACCTTTTTAGAATTGTTGTTCTGTTTTTTTATTGTACGGATAATATGTCTTCGCTCAGACTCTGTACTGTTTTCAAGAGCATGTATGAGCGGGAGTGTAAATTTCTTTTCTTTAATATCATTTCCGGTTGGCTTCCCGATTATGCCCTTCTTTTGATAGTCAAACAAATCGTCTTTGATTTGAAAAGCCATGCCTACGTTTTCACCAAATTTTCTCATTTTTTCTGTAAGATCAGGATCTTGGCTTGAAGACCAGGCCCCGCATGCAGTACATGCAGCAAAAAGTGTCGCAGTTTTTTTTCGGATTATTTCAAAATATTCTTCTATGGTTATATTCAGCTTTCGGGATTTCTGCATTTGCAGCAGCTCTCCTTCGCTCATTTCTCTTACGGCATCTGAAACTAGCCCGAGAAGTTCATGTTCCTTGTTTTCAACAGAAAGCAGAAGTCCCCGGGCAAGCAGATAGTCTCCAAG
The DNA here is from genome assembly GCA_011053095.1 of Bacteroides sp. Taxonomy (GTDB): domain Bacteria; phylum Bacteroidota; class Bacteroidia; order Bacteroidales; family SM23-62; genus SM23-62. Next base: position 66,711 of record DRHS01000137.1, on the reverse strand, counting down.
AAGAACAGAAACCTTTGATTTCCAGAGAGCATTAATTGAGAAAAAGCCCCTGCGTTCAAAGGATTCGTCAACTACGTCATCGTGAATGAGTGATGCCGTATGAAGCAATTCTATCAGGCTTGCGGCGTTGTATGTTGAGGGTGTAATGCCGCCTGCCAGTCCAGCTGTCAGAAAAACGAAAAGAGGGCGAACCTGTTTTCCCTTTATTCTGAGAAGGTAGTTTGTGATGAGATTAAGCAGGGTTATATCGCTTTTCATTGCATCACGGAAATGCTTCTCAAACTCTCGCATTTCGTGGACTACCGGATTTCGGATTTCGTTAAGGGGGGACATCCAGAGGGGGTCGTTTATTGCAGGTGTAAAAATAGGAATAAATAGATCAATTTTCCTGTAACATGGATAGAAACATTCCAAATCTCTGATATTTATGTAGATGTATATGCTTTTTAATAATTCTAATATTTTTTAAGAGTATATATTCATATATTTGTATCTGTAAATAATTTGAGTTGAGCCAATAAATTAATATTTCCCTGAATAATGAAGTTTGATAAATTAAGTCCGGAAGAATTAGAGAAGGCCGCCAGCATGCTTAAGGCCATTGCCCACCCTATGAGGATCGCCATATTGAATTACCTGGACGACGGCAAAAAACTAACGGTTACCGAGATACATGTATTGTTAGAGATTGAGCAATCTACAACATCCCATCACCTTGGGATATTAAAGGACAAAGGAGTGCTTTCCTCAAAAAGAGACGGAAAAAACACATATTACTTTTTAAAGCACGAAAATCTGAGCAATATAGTTGATTGCATCAGCCAGTGTGCCTGTATATAGTAGTAATGGCAACACTAAGGGTAACAAAGAGTTTTACATTTGAAATGGCGCATGCCCTGTGGAACTATGATGGGCCCTGCCGAAATATCCACGGCCATTCATACCAACTGTTTGTTACTGTTAAGGGTGTGGCCAGCACAGATCTCGCCAGCACCAAACTAGGAATGGTTGTCGACTTCTCAGACTTAAAAAGGATTGTCAATGAAAATGTCGTTGATGTATTTGATCATTCTGTTGTGATTAGTACACGGGCCAGTCAACCAGACATCAAGCGGGTAGAACAAATGTTTGAAAAGTTCTATGTGGTTGATTATCAGCCTACATGTGAAAATCTTGTGACGAATATGGCTTCCAGAATTAAGAAAGCCCTTCCCGTTAACATTGCTCTTTTCAGTTTAAAGCTTATTGAAACTGCCACATCCTGGGCTGAGTGGTTTGCTGCGGATAATATCTGAGCGAATGGCCACCGGCGACCAGCCAAAATAATATGGATTTTGTTTATATTGCTGAATGGAACAGAAAAAGCTGTTTTTGCTGGATGCATATGCTCTGATATTCAGGGCATATTATGCATTCATCAGAAACCAGATGATAAATTCAAAGGGACTGAACACTTCTGCAGTTTACGGTTTTACCGCTACCCTTGAAGAGGTCCTTCGCACCGAGTCACCCACACATATTGGAGTTGTTTTTGATCCCCCGGGACCTACTTTCCGTCATGTCAAATTCCCGGAATATAAAGCAAACAGAGACGCCACTCCTGAAGAAATCCGTCTGTCTATTCCATGGATAAAGAGAATACTGGAAGCCCTCAACATTCCGGCCATTGAAGTAGAAGGTTTTGAGGCCGATGATGTTATTGGGACGCTTGCTACAAAGGCGGGATCTGAAGGTTTTGAAGTTTATATGATGACCCCCGACAAGGATTTTACACAACTGGTAAATGAAAATGTTTTTATGTACAAACCCAGGCGCTCGGGCAATGATGCTGAAGTGATTGGGGTTCAGGAGGTAAAAGAATGGTTTATGGTTGATAGGCCAGAGCAGGTTGTTGATGTTCTTGCGTTATGGGGCGACAGTTCAGATAATGTTCCCGGAGCGCCGGGGATAGGTGAGAAGACATCTAAAAAGCTTATTTCTCAGTACAAGTCGGTTGAAAATCTGATTGAACACAGGGATGAGCTAAAGGGAAAAATAAAGGAGAGCCTTGACCAGAACCAGGACCAGATTCACATGTCAAAAGATCTTGTAACGATTCGACTGGATGTTCCGGTGGATTTCGACCAGGAAGCCCTGGTTGTTGGTGGAGCGAAAAGGGAAGATCTTATATCATTGTTTCAGGAACTGGAGTTTAAGACACTGACAAACAGGGTTTTGTCTGTTATTGGCTTAAGTAAAAATGAGATTGGACTACCAGATTCGGTCACTTCATCAGGGACAGGTTCATCATCCGGGCAAGGTGACTTGTTCAGCGATGCCTCTGTTGCCGTACAGCCCGTGTCCCAATTAAGGTCAATACAGGATACAGAACACGAATATTTAGCTGTTGATACAAAAGAAAAGTTATCATCCCTGATCGGATCACTTGAAAAGCTTGATTCATTCTGTTTTGATACAGAAACAACTGATATTAATGCGATTGATGCAGAACTTGTCGGAATTGCATTTTCTTGGGAATCCCATACTGGATGGTATGTACCTGTGCCAGAAGATAGAGAAGAGGTAATAAAAATTCTTGAATTGTTTCGATCAGTCCTCGAGAATGGCAGGATATTAAAAGTAGGGCAGAACCTGAAATATGATATCCAGGTCCTTCGTAATTACGGGATAGAAACTACCGGACCGGTGTTTGATACGATGATTGCTCACTATCTGTTGCAACCGGAGCAAAGACACGGGCTTGACTTTCTTGCTGAAGCATATCTGGGATACAGGAATATACCAACGGAAGATTTAATCGGCAAGAAAGGAGGCCGGCAGGGCAGCATGAGGGATGTATCCCTTGAGAAGATAATTGATTATGCTGCTGAAGATGCTGATATAACATGGCAATTGTACCTGCTACTAAAAGAGGAAATAGGAAAAATGGGGCTTGAAAGTCTCTCATCTGAAATAGAGTTTCCACTGATCGCGGTTTTATGCAAAATGGAAGAGTCGGGAATAAAACTCGATGATGAATCTCTTGGCAAATTTGCTGAGATTCTTGAAGCTGATTTAATAGAATTAAGGGACTCTATCTACCAACTTGCCGGAGTGGAGTTCAATATTTCATCCCCGAAACAATTGGGGGATATTTTATTTGAACGTCTTAAAATTATTACAGACGCAAAAAAAACGAAATCAAAACAATACTCCACGGGTGAAGAGGTGCTTGTAAAGCTTGTCGACAAACACCCGATTATTAGCAAGGTTTTGGAATTCAGAACCTACAGAAAGTTGCTATCAACATATGTTGAAGCCCTGCCTAAAATGATCAACCCAAGGACGGGACTCGTTCATACATCATACAACCAGGCAGTGGTGGCCACGGGAAGATTGAGTTCAAACAACCCAAACCTTCAAAACATCCCTATCCGTGAAGAAAAAGGGCGAGAAATCAGAAAGGCGTTTGTTCCACGTGGCGGGGAATATATATTTTTATCAGCTGATTACAGCCAGATAGAACTCCGACTTATGGCCCACATGAGCGGTGATCCATTGATGCGTGAGGCCTTTCAAAAGGGAGAAGATATACATACTTCGACGGCTTCAAAAATCTTTAATCTTCCTCCCGGGGAGGTTTCAAGGGAGCAAAGGGGCAAGGCGAAGACGGCCAATTTCGGCATTATTTATGGGATTTCGGCGTTTGGCCTCGCCCAGCGGATGAATATCTCAAGAAGCGAGGCTAAAACGTTGATTGACAGCTATTTCACAACGTACCCAAGGGCCAGGCAATACATGGACGAATGTATTGCAGCAGCCCGCGAAAACGGCTATGTTGAAACCATGCTGGGCAGACGCAGGTATCTGCGCGATATAAATTCAAGGAATGCTGTGGTGCGTGGTTTCGCGGAACGAAATGCTATAAATGCTCCAATACAGGGATCGGCTGCCGACATAATAAAAATTGCAATGATTCGGATACAGAATAACATAGATAATTCTGGACTGGGAAGTAAAATGATATTACAGGTCCACGATGAGCTTGTTTTTGACGTATTGAAATCCGAACTTGAAGAACTAAGGATGATGGTAATCAGGGAAATGGAAAACGCCTATGAACTTTCCGTTCCACTGGTAGTAGACTACGGTACCGGAACAAACTGGCTCGAGGCACACTAATTGTAAAAATTATATAAACATGTCAATAGAAGTTCAATATCTTGGATTACTGGCAGAAACTGCAGGAAAGGCTTCTGAAAACATTGAATTGAGCGGATCTAAATCAAAAGTTCTGGATTCTGTATTGGAAAGGCATCCCGGATTGGAGAAGTTGAATTTCGTGGTTTCCCTTAACGGAACAATATCTCATCAGGAAGAAGAAGTTCAAGACGGCGACCGGATAACCCTTATTCCTCCAGCACCGGGTGGTTGAGGGCATGAATCGTTCCTTCAGGCTCATTCAGGGTGCTGAGAATAAGACCCGGCTGTCCAAGGATTTCCATGGCCTTTTCAACTTCCGGATCGGATTCAATGGCGGCCTGCATCCGTCCTTTCTGATAGTAGAAGCGAACCGCTATTTCTTCTTTTAAAAGCTGAATAATTTCCTCACTGAAATTGTCAAGATCTTTCTCGTTATTATGAGAAAGTTTGCTTTCGAGGGCAAGGAATTCGCTTTCGGCAAGCTCGAAGTATTTTTCACGTTTGGCTATGTCAATGAGAGTCTTCAGGGACCCTTCGCTTCGTGTCTCGTAATGAAAATCACGGGTAGAAACAAGTTGTTTGAATTCCTCAAAATCCTCCTGTGAAAATTCAAAATCACTTATGGGACTGATATTTTCATTTGTGGCTGCATATACTGTAGCAAAATCGAAGATTATATTCTTGGTTAACAAGGCAATACTTATCTGGTTTAACCTGCCTGCTTCTGTAGGAAAATCAGGCTGTATGCCTCCCCCATCAAACACAGTACGACCATTGCGTGTCTGGTACTCGGAAATAAGTGAATCGGGTATTACCCCCACACTTCCGTCTTCGTTCCTGTTGGAATAGTCAAGGGCCTGTATGCAGCGGCCTGAAGGGATATAGTACTTTGCCGTGGTAACCTTAAGACGACTATTATAACTCAGTTCGCGAGTTGTCTGAACAAGTCCCTTTCCAAAAGTCCTCTGGCCGATAATTACTGCACGATCCAGGTCTTGCAAACTACCGGCAACTATTTCAGAAGCGGAGGCAGATCCCCTGCTAACAAGCACAGCAACAAAAATTGATGTATCAACCGGTGAAAACCGGGTACGGTATTCATGATCCCATTGCTTAACCCTGCCTCGGGTGGATACGATTTCTTCTCCCTGGGGAATAAAAAGATTAGCCACATCCACGGCCTCTATTAGTAATCCCCCAGGGTTACTTCGGAGATCCAGAACAATAGCATCACAAGAAGGATTTTTCCTGAGTTCAAGCAGAGCAAACTTTGTTTCCTTTGCAGCACCGGTGGTGAAATTTGCCAGCCGGATATATCCGGTATGATCGTCCAGCATACCAAAGTAGGGAACATTTGAAATGATGATTTTCTCTCTTACAAGGGATATTTCTATGGGATCAGGATTTCCATATCTGCGAATTGTCAGCGTGACCGGTGTCTTGGGCGCCCCTTTTAAATTATCACTTATAATACTGATTGCCATGCCTTCCATGTTTTTCCCGTCTATTGCAACCAAGGTATCTCCGGCACGGAGGCCTGCTACAGCGGCAGGAAATCCTTCATAAGGTTCAGCAATAATTGCAAAATCACCATTACGGCGAATGAGTGATCCAATTCCTCCATATTCGCCGGTGGTCATGAAATTGAAGTTTTCACTGTCTGATTCGGGGATATAGTTGGTGTAGGGATCAAGTTCCTTAAGCATTCCATTGATGCTGTTTTCAACAAGTTTCTCAGGATTTGTCTCGTCAACATAAAAAAGATTCAGTTCACGAAAGAGGGAATAATATATCTCGAGGCTTTTAACGAGTTTGAAGTCATCATTTGAGGATGAAATGAACAACAAAGAACTTGCTGAAATCAAAGCAATCAGAGCCAGGATACCAAGTTTTTTACCGGATTTTTTATTAATCATGGAACAAATAATAATTTGTAGACGGACAAATATACAGGATAATAACGGATATGAAGATCAAAAGGTTTGAATCAGCCGGTTTTTAACTATTTTTTACATTTGATCCGCTACCTGTCAATGACCTCAAATTGGTGAACCAGGGAATTGCCAGCTTCGTCAACCAGGGTCAGGATATGTAATCCTTTTAGTGGCGCTATCCCAAGCTGGTGTATATGACGGGTGCTACCCAAATACCGGTCATCAAGATGCCAGTGAATCAAAGTAGATGAATTTCTGTGTGCGGCCTCAAGGATGATTTCGCCAGGTGTGCCATCAAGTTCACGTGGAACAAAAACGCGTGCTGAATGCCGGGGATAAATAAGCTCCAGAAATGAAATTTCTCCGCTTTCCATACAATCCGGATGCAGATCCGGAAGAATCCGGTATTCAGGATTCCCCGAGCGGTAATACCACTCCTGAACCGGGGGAAGTAAGAACCAGGCTTCATGCTTCATCTTTTCGGTTTCCATACAATCACTGCTTACCCTGTATTGGCCGTCTTCAGTCAGATGAACCATTATGTGATAGGGACAGGAAGCAGAAAGCAGGCCTTTTTCAGGAACCAGGGTGGTATCCCTGTCCGGGCAGTGGGGACCGGGCAGATATCCGCTCTGGCGACAAACTTCAGTGGGGAAAAGTTCATTTAGCGGGGGTTGGAACCATGTATTACCTGGCAGAAGGCTGAATACATCAAAAAGGATTGGTGCAGCAACTGAAATTCCGGTAAGATTCGGACGACCCTCACCATCAGCGTTTCCTACCCAGACTCCAATGGTGTACGAGGGACTTGTACCCACTGCCCAGGCATCACGGAACCCAAAGCTGGTTCCTGTTTTCCATGCAATATTTGATGCTGATTGAAAGGATTGCCAACCTGCCTGGGATTCGGGCCTGTTTACCTGCAATAATGATTGAAAAGTAAGCCATACCGAGGCAGCACTGTAAGGATGAGGGTTCTCATCTCTGCCTCGGTCAATATTCCCGAACGGGGATTTAATAATGCCGGGCTCGCGGATGTCATTTTCAAAATATTTACCACTCTCATTATAATGCCCCAGAACCCTTCCCATTGATGCATACATTCCTGTAATCCACATTAAGTTTCCTTCTGCACCACCGAGAATAAGACTCAGTCCATAGTGAGCGGCCGGTTGGGGAAGTGTTTTCATACCGAGTTTTTCAAGCTGGTAATAAAACCGACCCAATCCATAGGATTGCAGCATCCTGACGGCCGGGATGTTAAGGGATCTTGCAAGAGCTCTTCTTGCGGGGACTGCCCCATCATATTCATGATTAAAATTCTTGGGAGAATATCCTGTATATTGTGTAGGGATATCCGGAATAAGGGAGCTGGTCAGGATTTCTCCCTCCTCAAGCATAAGGCAAAAAAGAAGAGGTTTAAGAATACTGCCTGTACTTCTTGGTGACCGGACAATATCCACATCTCCGGAAAACTCAGGCCGTCCATCATTACTTGTATTTCCGACATAGGCCCTGACTTCTCCTGACATAGTTTCAATAACCAGGCAGGATGCATTGTGTATTTCGTTGTGAATTAATACTTTATGGTGTTCTTCAACAATATTGTTAACCCGAGACTGAAGATCAGCGTCCAGGGTAGAGGAAATCCGTTTACCCTGATAATTAATGTATATGAAATCAAGCAAATGAGGTGCAAGGGAGGGAAGTGGATGGGGTTCTGAAGGGAGTGGCTCAAAAGTGGCAAGTTTGCAGCTGAGGGTATCAATCAGGCCTTCGTCAAGCAATCTCTCAAGAAGGCGGTTTCGTTTCTCAAGCAATAGATGCCGGTTCCTTCCGGGATGGATAATCGAGGGTGCATTTGGCAAAACAGCAAGTGTTGCTGATTCAGCCCAGGTTAATTGAGCGGGTGGGAGTCCAAAATACCTCCAGGCGGCTGCATCAAGTCCCACAACATTTCCTCCGTAAGGAGCATTTGAAGAATACAGGGAAAGGATATCCTTTTTTGTGTTGGTCAGTTCAAGCCTTGAGGCAAGAATGATCTCGATAAATTTCTGATAAACATTACGTGGTTTTCCTTTTCGGGAAAGACGGATTATCTGCATACTGATGGTGCTGCCCCCGCTTACAATGGATCCCGCCTCCATGTTCTGATAAAAGGCACGTGTAAGTGCCAGGGGATTAAATCCCCGGTGATGGTAAAAATAACGGTCTTCAAAAAGGAGGAGGCATTGTTCGTATTTGTATGGTATTGAGTCAAGAGGAGGAAATCTCCACTGGCCATCTTCAGCTATCCTTGCCCCCATCAGCTTACCGTTCCGATCTTCCAGAACCGTGCTGGAGGGATCAGTGAAAAGGGGATCGGGCAGTGAAAACCAGAATAGCAGTATTATTACCAATGCAAAGCTACCGGCAAGGAAATATTCAGACTGAAAAAAACTTTTATCCATGTATTTCAACAGCAAAGCATCGCAGGGGCGGCCCCGGTTTGGTTAGGTTTTCTTTTTGCTTGACCTGGCCTTTGGATTATACTCAAGAGCAAGATCGATCCAATATTCAAGATCCGTGTCCAGATCATACCCCTCCGGGTCGATTCTTGCCATAAGGCTATCTTTAACAATACCCACACACATTTTGTCGTCTATCATAAAAGTAAGTCCACCCATCATCGCTTTTTCGGTAAAGGGCACCGTTTTCTCCTTAAGGACAAGTTTTATGCGCTCAGCAAGAAATTCATTATACGCCATAATTAATTTATCTATTTTGTTTTAACAACCTCAACCCACTGTCCCGGACTAAGGGCATTTACTGTTTCATCATACATTGCTTCACAATATACTGCGGGTAAATAAAATCGTCCCAGGTAAGCAGCATTTAGCTGAATCACATAGTTATTGCGGCCCTGTCTTTTAATATCAAAATATGTATATACCCTGTCATCGCGAATATCCTGGTATTCAGGCTGATCTCGAGCATGAACAGACCCTGATTCATCCATACGTGTGTTATGGATCTCCCATCCGGAAGGAAAAATCTGATTAAGTGCCATGTCTTTGTAAATATTCACTCCATATGGATTTGAAAGGCTTACATGTGCCAGGAAGTCTGTACCTTGCTGCAAGGTTGAAACATTTAACGGGCTTCCTCCCATGTCAGTGTACCTGACATTCATTTTCAGATTGTTCTCTGAGGCAATTTCTGTTCCAGCGGTGGGGGTACCTTCCATGCTGATTCTCACAAAAATTATTCCTTCACCCCGGTTTTCCAGATGAATCTTACCTCCGGGTTCATCTCCGGGATCAAGATCAATTTGAGCAATGGAGAGCCTGGTATTGGCGCTGGTATTCTTTCCGTCATTAATCTGATAGGCAAAGCTCAATTCTTTGGATACACCCTCGGTTCCGGCAAACTTAGACATGGCCATCAGGCAATAAGCAGTCGTCTGGGTGCTCATCCATCTTCTGCTTCGAAGTTCATCTGAAATCTTCCTGGCCAGGATTGCTCCTTCGCTTCTTTTGTCTAAAAGAACGAGGGTTTCAAGTATCATTGCAAGGTCTCTTTCACGGGATCCGTAGCTATAGTTGAATCCGGAGTATTCCTTGATATCCGGAACTCCCTCCACGACAAGCTCTTCAGCGGTGCTTATTTGTCCGGCAAGGGCATAAGCCGCTGCAAGGCGCCACCGTGACTGAACCGATACGTCCATCTCCCGTAACCGGTTCATGGCTCCAAGTTCAGGCTTACCTGCGAGAGCGAGGGTATAAAGACGATAAGCCTGTATCAGGTCATCCTGCCTGAATTGATCGGCGTTTTTTCTCCATCGACGGGATTCCTTACTCTGAAACCTGGTCCACTGGTTTTTAAAATTAGCAGGTATTGCAAACCCCCTGTTCTCAGCTTCCAACAGAAAATGTCCGGCGTATGATGTTGCCCAGAGGTTTGTCTCACTTGACCCCGGCCAGTATGAAAGTCCACCGGAAGGCAGCAGGAATGTTTGCAGACGTTTGATGGCAGCTTTAATATTTGTCTCGGTTTTAGCTTTCAGGGCATCATCAAGATCTGTAACATCAGCGATGAACAATTGCGGAAAAGCTGCTGAGGTCGTTTGTTCTACACATCCATGCGGATAACCCAGAAGGTATTTAAGCCTTCTTCCGAAATCAATTGGTGGAATATTTGAGACCTCCAGCGTTGAGCTGTTGGTGCCGGGCATTCCGGGGAAGGTATATGATTTTTCCAGAGATTGACCGGGTTCAACCACTTCGTCAATAAAATCAGCTACGGGCGGATTTGGATTGCGTACTTCAATTTCAATATCGTACGACGCGGTTTCCGTTCCACTGTTTGCAATAACCTCAACTTTACCTATACCAATCCTGTTGCCTACTGTGATATTAAATGTTTCAAGTTTATCTCCGGTAGTTTCAAAGCTCATCCGTTTTTTATCCCCTCCTGTAATCTCCAACAGTTCATTTGTTTTCACTTCAACTGTTACATTCCGGATATTTTCCTCCATTGCAAAGACGGTTACGGGCAGACTTACTTCCTCACCGGGACCAAGCACTCTAGGGAGGGTTGCGAGTACCATCAGCGGTTTTTTTACAGGTGTTGCTTTCTCTACTTTTCCATATGCAAACTGGTCTCCGGCAATTACCATCGTTCTTACTGAACCCACATAATTAGGCATCTCAATGGAGTGGGAATGCGATTGTCCCTTGCCAAGGGTAAATGGACCAATGAACCTTACCATGGGCTTAAAACGCATGGCTCTTGATTTTGAATCTTCTCCGGCTTCATCTTCATCAAATCCCCCACCGATGGCAAAAATTTGTTCAATTTTTCCTCCATAAGCTCCAAGGACTGCATCATAAACATCCCATGTCCGGACACCAAGTGCCTCACGTGCATAGAAATGATCCCATGGACTTGGTGTGGAAAACCGGGTAAGATCCAGGAGTCCCTCATCAACCATTGCAATTGTATAGGAACATTCTTTACCATCCCGTTCACTTATTTTTACACTGACTTTTTCTTCCGGACGAAGAACGTCTGGCATTTCAATCTCCGGATGAAGCCTTGTCTGAGGATCTTCAACCATCAGAGGGATCACGCCGTAAAGACGGATCGGAAGGTCATTATCGGATTGAATATGAGGTTGTATCAGGCTGATATTAACATATATATTAGGGGCCATTTCAGGTTTTACTTCAAAATTAAACCTGGTTTCAGGCATAGTTGCTTCAACCCAGTGGGCTTCAATAACACCCGAACCGTTTTCAATACTGACAAGAGCCCTGCCCTTACCGGATGAAGGAATTGAAATATTGGCAATTTCACCGACCTGGTAGATTTGCTTATCGGCACTGAAACTCAGCATTGCTGCACCTCCCGGATTTTCTCTTTGTGCCCTGCCGGCCCATCCGGCCCAATCAATATATACAATCTTACCACTGGCATGGCCACTTACAGGGTCAATAACCCTTATCATGTAGCGCCCCCACTCCGGGTAATCAATCCTGAAACTGAAGCTTCCTTTCCCTCCGCTGATATTAACCTTTGATGAATGTACCGGCTGATGTTCAGAGCCACCAACATAGGAAGCGAGATTATCATAACCGGCGTCCCACCACCACCGCCAAGAAACCTTATAGATTTTAACATCCAGGTTGTTCCGGTCCACAGGATTCCCGTCCGGATCCACAGTAACAAGTTCTACAATATGGGTTGTATCGGTCAGGAGCATTCCACGGGCTTTATCACCCTTTGGGGTTTTTATACCCACATAACCTGAGTAGGGGGAAAAAGGAACGGAATGACGGTCTATACTGAATTCTCCGCTTTCCTCGAATACACGGGTAATAAAGCTGGCCCTGAGCATTCCCGGACTGGAGGTACCCGTACGGATATTTGTTGAGAATGAAGCTTTACCTGTTTCACCAAGCCGTCCATCAAAAAGTGTATGTTCTTCTGCATAGTATGTGCGAACCGGATCGTCAAAATTGTAATCCCGAAATTTGTCAAACCTTGTATTCATCTGATTCAAGACAACAGAAACATTAGCCCTGAGATTTCTTGCTACGGCTCCATGCAACCAGGCAACCTCCAGTTTTCCACGAACAGAAGGATCTGCAACGGACAACATTTCAGTGCCAAAATCAAGGTTGATCTTCATTCGGTTTGGTTTTACCGTTTCAATTCTCAACCACTTTGTAAATGTGAGTCCACCGATCTTTATTCTTGCCGTCCAGTTTCCTGTGGGAGCGTCTGGAAGTGTTGCTGTAACAAAGGAATAAAAACCATGTACAGAACTGCTGCGGATCATTTTCTTAACTAGTTGCCCCTGAGGATTTAAAAGCTCGAATTTCACAGGATGATCCGGAGGCAGCAGCTGTTTACGGTCTTCCAGCATGAAGGTTAAAAACAGGGTGTCTCCGGGGCGCCAGACTCCCCTTTCACCATAGATAAATGCTTTTACACCCTTTTGAATAACATTTCCGGAAACATCAAATCGGCTTAGTGAGAGAGAAGAACCATCATCCAGCCGGAGATAACCTCTTTGTTTACCCAGAAGTGCAATAAGGAGGAAGGGTTTATTTTCGAGGGATACTGAGGCTAGCCCATTGTCATCAGTCCTTATTGATCCGATAGGTTGCTGCTGATAATTGTAAATCTCAATTTCAACTCCTGAAAGAGGCTCTGTTGTGCGCAAATCAGTTATGGCCACAGACATGGAATTATCCGATCCGCCCTTGGCAATTATGCCGAGATCTGAGGCCAATACATTCCTGGCTACTGATCTATGCTTGCCATAGTAGGACGGAGAGCAGGGATCTTCTCTTTCATTCCAATCGTAATAATAATAGTACCCATCATCATAGTAGTAGCTTTCAACGGCATCCCAGTAGCTTAGTTCGGCCTCGAGGGACTGCTCATATTCTTCTTCAATGTATTCCATGTAATCTTCATCCTCATTGTCTCCCTGGCATGGGAAAAGTGAATGTTTTTGTCTGAAACCCAATTCTACTCTGTAGATGGCACCGGGCTCACTTTCTATCAATTCGGACAGATCAAGGGAATAGGTGTTCCACTTCCCAAAATCAATTGAAGCTACGGTATTGAGCTGGATGATTTTTCGGACAAGCAGTCGACCTACCCTTTTCAACTGGTAATCTCCGTCAAGATGGTTGACCTGAAGGAATTGACCTATGTTGTTTTCATAAATTCGGACTATTCTGACCTCAACGGCCTTAAGATTTACAGCCTCAAAGGGGAAAATAAGTCCATTGGATGAAGGAATAATTACTCCATTGCCAATCAGACGAACGGCGGGCTTGACTTCTTCAAAGCTTACGGAATACTCATTTCCGGCCTTAAGTTTAAAGTCAAGGATATTACGTATACCGGGAAAAACAAAAACCTTCATGTTTCCGGTCTGCCGGACAGAAGGATAGGCGCGGATTTCGTTTTTTTCAATGATAAAGGATACATCAGTCTCATTTTCAATTGTGATCAGTCCATCCAGGTACTGTTTCTCTTTCAGAGGATCCGAAAATCTGAGTGAAATATATTGCTGTGGCTGCTGTACAACGGAAACATCCATGATTTTGAAATCACCCAGGGCAGGAATACTAACTTCTTCTTTTCCGCTGATTTTTGAGTTGATATTTTTCCCATCCCATCCAAGGTTGACCAGTCCTTCTTCTTCTTTTCGTTGTATGCTGTCAATTATAAATGAATGGTTTCTTCCTTCAGAATCAAAATCCCAGCGAATTTCAAGGGATGAGGAAGCCTGTGTTGCGTATAGAAGTCCCTCTAACTCCGACTCTTCAATGGCGTCAGCAGTCTGAAGGGATCCCTCTATATACAGCCATCTGAGGTTTTTGGGGTCATAGGTGCGGATACCGTCATGACTAACCGAAAAACTTTGTTCTATTGTATGGAATTTAAAAGTAAAAGTCTTAAGATTTGCCGGCACCTCCATAAGTTTATCCAGACTGAAACTTACTTTATAGGTAGCCCCTGATTTAAACTCATCGTCCGGACGGAATTCAATGGTCCTTCGGTCAGCCAGGTAGGAATCACCTTTAATGGCAGGAGACAATTGAAATATGTTCTCAATTATTGAATTGTCAATTTCTTCCGGGAGTTCTTCGGAAAGACGAACACGTATTGCTGCCTGTTTGCTGACATTACCCGAAGTAAAAGCTGATATATAGGATGTAAATCCAGGATCAATTGCTACCGCCCGCCCTGTATCCTGTTTACAGCAGAAAAGCATTGAAATTATTACGAGAAAAATAATCCTGCTGGAAATTGCCAATGAGGTTTTCATCACTAATGAGTTTGGTAAATACCGGAAATAGGAATTGACTCTAACCAAAATTAGTAAATCTGGCAGGAAATAAACCGGAACAGAATATTTAATTATCGAAGACGGAATTCAATAGGGACGCTCACCTGTATCGGGGATGCAATCCCATCTACTTCTCCCGGGTTCCAGCGGGGGAATGAATTTACTACGCGTATTGCTTCATTATTGAAAGAATCACGGTTGCCGTTTACCACCCTGGGATCTCTCACATATCCTTCCTCATCAATTGTGAACAGGATCAAAACAGCTCCTTCAAAGTTGTTTTTTTTAGCTTCATGGGGATATTTTAATTCTTTTTCTACAAACTTGTACAATGCCGGCTGACCTCCCGGGAATTCGGGCATCTTTACATATGGAAAGTATTCAAGGGGTTCGCCTTCCGGAGAGAAACACTTTCCTTCAACAAGCCTGTCATTTTCGAAATAGTCATTGCGGACCATCTGTCCGTTGGGATAGAAAGAATGAAAATTCCCATGCTTTGTTCCACCGTGGTAGCGCGCATTCAGTTTCTTGCTTCCATCCTCTCGCCAGGATGTAAATTCCCCATCCAGAACCCCACCGCTAAATTCCTGAAAAGATTCAGCCTGCCCTGTAGGATACCACTCCCGAAGAGGTCCGTGCAATATATTATCACGGTAATAGCATTCCATTTGTTTTCCCCCGTCCTCATAATAATAAATAAAATGGCCATCCTTATCATCAGGCCGGATGGATTTATAAGTACCGGTCATTTGTATTTGTCCCCCTCCAAAATAGTCTTCAACAAAAAACCTGATATCCCCTGAGGTATCAATGGAAATATAACGATAATAGTGGGACTCTGATTTAGTAGTCTGTTCCCAATTCTGGTCAAAATACATTGTATCGAGTACCTGGGCCATTCCGGGCAGGGATGCAAACATCAGGGATATAAGAAACAATTTATGGAGCATGTGTTTTACGAAAGTTTTTTAACAAGCCTCAGGAGCAGTACCTGCATTCCCGATTCGAGGCGTTCGAAAGATATAAACTCATCAGACAGAAACAAAATTATAAGTGAAATGTTCAAATTCCTCTCAGCCAGGGGTTCATAGATTAGATTTTTATTAAGTCGATATGCTTCCCTGATGCGTCTTTTCATCAAATTCCGGTCAACTGCTCTCTTAAATTTGCGACGGGGAACCAGAACTGCTACTCTCACAGGGGATTTTTGCCGGGAGTCTCCGGAATATGACCAAAAGATTTTTAATGGAAATCCGGATTCTGTATGTCCGTTCTTAAGCAGGTCCTCAATGCCAAGGCTGCTTTTCAGTCGTTCATCTTTACTAAGTGTTTGCTTGGTGGACATAGCTATCCTTCCTGGCAGTGAACCACTAAGTTAAAAAAAGATTATTTTCCGGAATTTTTATTGTGGGTTTTTATGTACTGGTCAAGCGCCATTGTCATGGAAGGAGCTTCAGGCATGGGAGCCTTGACATCCAGTCTGAATCCCGCCTGTTCAACAGCATCCGCAGTAGTAGTACCAAAGGAAGCAATCTTGATACCCTCCTGTTCGAAGGCAGGAAAATTCTGCCTGAGAGATTTAATACCGGATGGACTGAAAAATACCAGCATATCATAATCCTCAACAGGAATGTCTTTCAAATCGGAGCAGACGGTCCTGTAAATGATAGCCTTAGTGTACTTGATCTTTTGTTCCTTGAGGGTTTTTGGAATCTCTTCCTTGTGGATGTCTGAAAGGGGGACGAGAAAATTTTCCTCCTTGTGCTTGTAGATCAGGTCCATCAGGTCTGAGAATTTACCGTTCCCGTAAAATATCTTTCTCTTGCGATAGACAATATACTTCTGCAGATAATAAGCAGTTGATTCTGATATACAGAAGTACTTCATGGTATCAGGAACCGTAATTCGTAGTTCTTCACAGATCCTGAAAAAATGATCTGCCGAAGTCTTGCTTGTAAATATAACAGCGGTATGCTCGAGAATATCTATCCGCTCCTGCCTGAATTCTTTGGCAGGTATACCTTCCACATGGATAAAAGGCCTGAAATCAATCTGAAGATTGTTATTTTCAGCTAAATCGTAATATGGAGATTTTCCGTTTTCCGGACTTGGTTGAGAAACAAGTATTTTCTTTATCTTCATAAAGCTTTCTTTTAATCCTATCCCGCCAAAAACGACGAAGAAAAAAACCTGTAAAAAATCAGTAAGGGTATAATTTCAAGGGTACAAAGGTATAAAATCAAATAAAAAATTAAAATATCTTTATTATTTAATATGATTTTCATTCCCTTAGCGATCCTGAGAATGAAAGCAGCAACTAGTAAAACCCCGGATATATATATAAGGTAAACTCGCAGATCATCCCGTATATAGGCTATTCCGATGACTAGAATAAGCATGTATACCCCAAGACTTTTATAAATCAACAATATTTGATGAAGGTACTCACGAAACTCAAAATGCCTGTTAAAAACGTATCCGATCAGGTGAGAAACAACAAATCTGAGGATCAATAATCCCAAAATGATTCCGGCATATCCAAAATATGAGAGTAAATCATTCAGGGGAAACGGCCTTATACGGAGAAAACCAAACAGCAGATAAACATAGGAAGCTCCTACAAGAACAAAATTTATATTCAGAACAAATGCCACCCTCCTGGAAAAAATATTCTGATCTCTTAACAATTTGGTTGATAACTGGTAGTTGGCTACAGATTGAATTGTCTGGTCAAGAAACTTATTATAGAAAAGTTTAAGCCAGGCAAGCAGGACCAGGCTTCCGATAATGATACCAAGTAACCAGTCAGGGCGAGTTTCATGCGAGGGAACAGATGATAACAACTGGTTTTCTCCCGGGTATTCTGCTGCAACGGTTTCGGTAGCAACAAGCTTTTCAATAAAGACGGGCTTGGATGTATCCCTGGATGAATGAAATCGCTGTTTGAGATAGCTCAAAGGATTTTCAGCCGGCACAAGTGAATCAGCCACAAAATAATAGGGAACTGCCGATGTGTCAAATCCCTCGGGTTCCTCCTGTTCAATTGATCTCAAATAAGCATAGTAGGCACGTACCCGGGCAATGGAATCAATTTCCTCCTCTCTTTTTTCCATTGCTCTGAAAATATCATCTGCCTCCTCCACCCTGAATTTGCGGATGCTGGTAACCGTATCAGAGGGTACTACTGCAGTGGTATCCTGGTAAAAGAAAAAGGTTGAATTCACAGGTGGCAAAGATAGCAAATATCCCAAAGAATAAGGACTTAGAAATAGCTCACATCCTCTGCTATACCTGATTTTAAATGTGAGATTTCCGAGAGGATCTGGTTAGCCAGACGGCTGGCACCGATCCGGAACAATTTTGGATCAAGCCAATCCGTTCCGAGGGTAGATTTAATAATACCCGCATACATAAGTGCCTCATCGGCAGTGCTGATACCTCCGGCAGGTTTTATTCCGGCCTTTCTGCCGGTCTCATCAAAAAAGTCTTTCAGTGCATGGCACATTACAAGAACGGCTTCAGGAGTTGCTGCCGGTTGTATTTTTCCGGTGGAGGTTTTAATAAAATCGGCACCCGCCTGTAGGCATGTCACAGAGGCCTTGTAAATCTGTCCTGGGGATGAGAGGAGTCCCGTTTCAAGTATAACTTTAAGTTTGGCAGGGGATATGATTTCCCGGATCTTCCGGATCTCTTCTGACATAAATTCATAATCGGCATCAAGGAAGCGGCCAACCGAAATTACGATATCAATCTCGGTGGCCCCGGAATCAACAGCTAGTTTACTTTCCATTTCCTTAACCTGGAGAAAAGTCTGGGAAGAAGGGAACCCGGCAGCAACAGAAGCAATTCCGACACCTTCTGCAAGAAGATTTGTCTTTACGGCATGGACCATTGAAGGATAAACACAAACGGCACCAACATTTGGAACACCGGGGAATTGATCTTTTATTCCGTTTACTTTAAGGCACATTTTTTTGATCTTGTCTGCTGTATCATCGGTATTAAGGCTTGTCAGATCAATAAGGCTGAACATCAGCTTTAGATTATCCAGGGACTTTCCCAACTTTTCTTCGGAACCAATCCTGTCTAGAATTGGCTTAAGTTTTTCGAAACTCAGGCTGGCAATGTGGCTCATGATATCTATATTTGAAGAATAAAAATACAAACCTTTTGGAAATACCTTAGTATCTGGAAGAAGCAGACAGACGGATCCTGGAAATGGGTTATGGATACTGGGAATGAGGGGATCTGAAACAAACTATTATTCCCGGTTTTTGGTGTCGACTATAATTGTTACGGGTCCGTCATTGATGAGTTCAACCTGCATATAAGCTCCAAATTCTCCTGTCAACACCCTTTTACCTGTTTCAGATTCAAGGAGATCAATAAACTTATCATATAAGGGAATGGCAGTTTCAGGCCTGGCAGCACGGATATAAGATGGCCTGTTTCCCTTTTTAGTACTGGCATGAAGTGTAAACTGGCTGATCACGAGAATTTCCCCCCCGGATTCCTCAAGAGATAGATTCATTGTACCATGGGTATCACGGAAAACTCTCAGGCGGGCAATTTTACCACTGAGCCATTCAGCATCTTCCGGAAGATCAGAATCTTCGATCCCCAGAAGGACAAGAAGGCCGGGCCCGATGGCGGACTTTACTTCTCCCTCAATAGATACAGAAGCTTTTTGAACACGCTGAATTACTGCCCTCATTTCTATTTTTGAAAAACAGAATCTTCAATGCCAGTATTAAATTCTACGCTGGTTGTTATCCCGGTAATGGTTTGAGGACCCATGCCAATTACCATTTTATGGGGATACATTATTCCACCAACCTCCCTGTAATCACTCATGTTTGTAGATTGGAACGAGGGTCCATTTGGAGTTTCCTGAGTTTGTTCCTCTCTGACAAGGTAACCCGATTCAATATCATAGTATGCAAAACTAACTTCACCCAGAGGGTCTGTTATTTCGACTTTGTAAGCATCAGAGCCCTCATTTTTTTCTATTGACTGCAGTTTAATAGCATATCCCAATCCGGAGTAGTTAAGTTCTGGCATGAATGCAGACTGGACCTTCATTGCTTCCAGGTCATCACCTTCCATTACCTGCTCGCCCTGCATTCCTGTCGTTTTTCCAATGCTACCATCAAAACTAGTCAGCTGCATGATGTTTCCGTCCATACTCATACTCATTAAAAACTTATCAGGGGCCTTTCTCAATACCTCAGAATCAAGACTCATCCCCTGAACCTCCATTTTCATTTTTATGGAAATATCCTTAATGGACTCAAGTACTGATCTTCCCCCGATGGCAGCAAGATATTTTTCCACCACTTTTTCGGCAGTGAGTCCTGCAGGCAATTCCGCCTTCATTTCTGCAGGATCTATCCAGGTACCTTCAGCATCGTAATAGTCGATGGTGCTCGTGGGACTGAAAGCAGCAAGCTTATCGGCAAACTCATCGGCTTTTCCCACAACTACAATATGACAATTTTCAGGCTTTATATATTTCTGTGCGGCCGACTGAATGCTTTCCGGGGTTACCTCGGATATTCGCTTCAGGTAATTGGCATAATAATCCTCCGGCAAATTGTAAAGAGCAATGTTTAATGCAAAGCGAGCTACCGTACCTGGCTGTTCCAGGGCAAGGGCAAAGTTGCCGGACATGTAATTCTTTATTTTTTCCACCTCCTTTGTGGAAGCAGTTTCAGTCCGAATCCTGTTGAGCTCGTAAAGAATCTGGTAAACAGCAGAATCCGTCACTTCATTTCTGACATCCGTAGTAACTGAGAAATTGCCAATCCATTTATCCTGGCTAAGGGAAGAATTTACTCCGTAGGTATAGGCGTGCGTTTCCCTGAGGTTCTGGTCCAGACGGGCTACGCTGCCTCCAAGCATGAGATTCATAACCCTTCCATGAACATAATCCTCCATTCCGACAGTAAAGGTTACCGGGTGGGCCACTTTTATCACACTTTGGACGGCATGGGGCCTGTCCACAACAGATACATGAACAGATTCCGGAACAACCGGCACCGGATAGGTGTGAGAAGGAACAACTCCTGCGACCCATTTCCCAAAGTATTTTTTGGTAAGTTTTTTGGCCTCTTTAAGGTTGACATCCCCCACGATGGCCAGGTATGCTATGTTTGGCTTGAAATAGGTGCTGTAATATTGCTCACACATTTCAAGAGTTATAGATTCTACCGTGGCCTCTGTTACTACTTCACCATATGGATGATCTTTCCCATACATAAGCGCGTCCTTTACAACCGCTGAGATGGAGGAAGGATCCGTTTTGCTGGCGGCAAGGTTGGAGATGGTCTGTTTCTTTATCTTGTCAAGTTCATCCTGGTTGAATATCGGATTTAGAAGTACATCCGACATGAGTTCAAGAAGCTTATCGTTATGTTTTTTCAGTGACGCTCCATAAACAGAGCCGGACGAACTGCTGAGAGAGGCACCGATAAAATCAACTTCCTCGTCGATCTGATCCTTGGTCCGCGTTGTGGTTGCAGTTCCAAGCAGATCACCCGTAATTGCCGAATAGCCATTACTGTCTCCCTCGGTGAAAGGATCAATATTCAATATAAGAGAATAGGAAACACGTGGAATTTTGTGATTCTCGACAACAAAAACTTTCAGGCCATTTTTTAATTCGAAAGAATTGTACTCTCCGACCTTTATATCCGGTGCAGGTCCCGCTTCAGGTGCTTTGCTCCGATCAATCTGGGCTGAAAGAATTATTGGTATAAATGCGAAAACGAATAAAAGGATCTGTCTGTATTTCATGTGTGTCGGATTTTATTGTTGCTGTTCTTTTGGAAGGTAATGCAGGACCACGCGATTTTCAGGCACAAGGTATTTTTTTGCAACAGCCACTATATCTTCCGGTGTTACAGCGAGGTACTTTTCAATTTCAGTGTTTATAAGTTCCGGATCCCCGAAGAACGTATAATAGTCCGCAAGATTTGTTGAAATACCTGACATGGTTGTATTCTGGCTGATGAAATCATTTTCAGTCTGGTTGGCAAGCTTTTGAAACTCCCTTTCGGTAAGTCCCTTTTCAACGACCTTCAGGATTTCTTCATCAAGAGCTGCCTCAATATCTTCCAGAGGAACTCCCATATTGGCAAATCCATATACAATAAAAAGACCAGCATCTTCAAGATCGAAAGGAATAGCACCTGCTTCGACGGCAAGTTGCTGGTTGTCAACAACAGATTTATAAATCCGTGAACTTTGTCCCCCAGCAAGCAAGGTTTGTAGCATTTCCAGCGCATAGGTGTCAGGATCTCCCATTCCTGGCATACGGTAGGCCGTGAATACCGCTGGCAATTGAATATTGTCATAGACGTTTTTCCTGATTTCCTCTGAAGGCACAGCTTCAGTTACATCCGGGCGATAAATCTCATGTCCGCCATTAGGGATATCCCCAAAGTATGCTTCAACCAATTTCCTGGCATGTGAATATTCGAAATCTCCTGCGATGACCAGCACAGCATTTTCCGGCACATAAAAATGTTCATGGAATTCAATAAATTCTTCAAGCTTTGCCTGGTCGATATATTGAATATTCCCTATGGGTACCCAGCGGTAAGGATGGTGGGTGAATGAGTTGGAGAAAACTTCTTCAAGAATTGATCCGTAGGGCTGGTTATCGAATGTTTGACGACGCTCTTCTTTTACAACATTTCGCTGGGTTTCAACTCCGGCACTATCGATTCGAAGATGCATAAGCCGCTCAGATTCAAGCCACAACCCAAGTTCCAACTGGTTGGAAGGCAGGATCTCGTAATACATTGTATAATCAAACGATGTTTCGGCATTGTTCACCCCGCCGGCGTTTTGAATATAATCATGAAATTCACCCCGTTCAACATATTCGGATCCTTCAAACATGAGATGTTCAAAAAAATGGGCAAAGCCTGTTCTGTTCGGCTGCTCATTTTTTGATCCTACATGATATGTGATATTTATGGCTACGATGGGAGAACTGTTATCCTCATGAAGGATCACATGAAGGCCGTTTTCCAGATCGAATTCCTGAAACTCAATTTTATTCTGTTGTCCGAATAATGAAAGGCTGAAGATCCACAGAAACAGAATACAAATACGAAAGGTTTTTATGCGCATGACTTAATACATTATGATTATGAATCAAATTTATAATAATTTGAAGAAAATACACACCCGGTTTTCCCGGAAATCATTCCGATCTGCAGTTATTTAGAAATTCATTACGGGACAGTTTGGGTTTGTTTATGACCTTAAAGAATTGCTCCATGTATTTAACCACATTCTGGCGTTCGCGATCCGATAAACCCGGAACAGAATCTATTGTTTTAAATATATCTTCCTCTCTGTCCCTGAATTCCTGGAAGGCCAGTTCGAATTCATTTTCAGATCTGCAAAACCCCCGGAACAGCCGAGTCCTGACATTGTCAATTCCAAGCACCGGATTAGGCAGTGCATAGGAAGAGTTTACCAGTCCACACCAATCGAAATCAAAGGGTACTGTTATCGGGGGATCTGTAATCTCCTCTCTAATCAGGACAATATTATGTGCGGCCGGAATAGACCAGTCAGTATTTCCTACCATGTATTGAAACACTGACATTACATTGGTTTTATAGCGCTCGCATTGATCCTGCTGTACATTTTTTATCAGAACCCCCTCGCAATTGTTACGCTCTGCCATCTGCTGGCTAGGCTCAATGAAAAATCCCATTCTATTAAGGGTATCAACTTTTCCGAGAGAGTCAACATAGGTAAGTTCTACGAGCCGGACCCGGTAACTCTCATCCGTGAACAGGTTGTACAAACGATAGACCAGGTATTCTTTCAGGACATTTTGTTCGTATTTACTACCCCTTGTTCTGCAATGAGTTACAAGCTTTAACTTGTCCTGTCCCTCAAAAATCGTATTACCGGATGTTTTTGAAGCAAAATTTAATCTGAGAGGAGGGAAATCGCAATTCATCGGATCTCTTCTGAAATGTCCCCGGGTCCTTATCTTGAGGGGCAATTCCACTATCTCACCATTCGAAGATAAATATGAGATTCGGGCCGGATGCTGCTCCCTGTCGTCGCCAACATCCCGGAGAACAGTCCTGATACCCATTGTCAGAGTCAGCTCAATTGTTTCATCTGACCGGAATAAAAGGCTTGGTTCTCCGTGCTCTTGTTGAGCCGGAATAATACCCATTGAAGGAAAAAGAATGACAAGGAAGAAAACAATTATTTTATTAGGTTGAATTTGTTTCATAATCCCCATATTTTGAAGATAATCAAGATAAGAAGAAGAGATCCACGAGTTGGCAGTGCCGGGATTGAAGTACCAATGTAATAAAATTTAATTGATTTGCTTTTTCTCTGCAGAGGTATTTAAAAGGAACACATCACCCGCGTCAAGCAGCAGTCCATACATTGAGTGTTTATGGGAATAGAAAGGAACGTCGATAGCAAATACGCGGTTGTTGTACAGGGGAGTTATTTCTTCCACATTTGTATGACCGATAAAAATACGATCCGCATCAAAATATTCCAGAACTTTTTCAAGATCGTCTTCGGCCATGTGCTCGTATTGGCGATTATTTTTCAGATACCCTCTGTACCAGAAAGGTCCATTTGGACCAAGGAGGGTATTTCTGTTGACACCCTCATAATCCTTCCGATCCGGGTGATTTATGAAATAACGAATATGATCATTTATCTCATGCATAGTTAGCCCTGTTTCAAGAATGTCCGTTGAAAGTCCGGCATGAACAAACATGTACCCATTGATCCGGATAATTGTGTTTTTGATTCGCAACCATTGTCCCAGCACTGTTTTCTTTCCAAAGAAAAGGGAATAATTAAGGTTCAGTCTTTCTGACATTAACAGGTACTTGTCTGCCACATAATTCAGGTCCCCTTCAAGTACCATTAATTCATGATTTCCAAGAATTAGATGCACAGCTCCCCCTTCTTCTGACGCCTGGCTTTCAATCCGATAGATCAGCCACAGGGCCTCGGTCACCTTATCTCCGCGGTCGAAAATATCACCCACAAATACCAGGTGACCGTTCCCCCATATCCAGTTCATACTCCTGTCAATTACATGGTTATTTTGAAGGAATACGACAAGGCTGTCATATCCTCCATGGATGTCTCCGATTACCATAACAAGTTCAGCTTCATCTGTAAGGTCGGGAGAAATTCCCTTTTGGGAATATACAATATAATCCATGCTGTCAGTGGCGAACCCCTGTATTAAATAGGGGTCAGAGTCTGCTTTAAAATTACTTTTTGAACGTCGCGTGATCCCTGAATTGGAATCGTGAACCATGTAAAAAGCCTTGATTTTCTTCTTACCCACCCACTTAATATATGGACCGTCAAGCAATTCCGGCAGATTCGACTGTGCTTCTTCACGCAGGAATTTTGCAACTTCCTGTTTTCTGGTTTGCACAGCCATATCGTAGGGGGTTTGCTGTGTATTGTTTTTATGATGAAGGTTCGCACCATTCCTGACCAGGAAGCGGGTTATTTTAAGATTGCCACTGGATGCTGCATAATACAAAGCGGTATTTCCTTCGTGATCCTCAGCTTCCTTATCCGCACCGGCATCCAGAACCAGAGAAACCTTTGCCACATCCGAACTTGCTGCTGCATGCATCAGGGGACTAATTCCGCCTACAAACATGCTGACATCACTTCCGTTCTGGACAAACAATTTAGTGACGGGTGCAGGGCCATGAAGGATTGAATTAACAAGCAATGTCATCCCTGATTGTCCATGCCTTTCATTAATATCATGGTCCAGAAGATAACTTTCGATTTTTTCCTCATCTCCTTCCTTAATCCAGGAGTTAACAGGATCACTCACCTGGGTAAGGGCAGATTGAGACAAGAAAATCAGGTAGGGGAGTACATATAACAATCCTTTCATAATCAGGATAAAAGAATGGTAAAGATAGCAAAAAAAGCCTACTCGTATTTCAGGGATTGTGGGTTGGTATTGGCTGCACGTACAGTCTGTATGGCCACTGCAATCACAGCAAACAGTCCCAGTGCAGCAATGATAATTGCAACCAGCGAAAATTTTCCTATAGCGCCAAAAATCTGCTTTTCTATCCTGTACTGCCGGTTATCGAAATTCCAATTTTTATATAACACCCCGACCCTGATCTTCATCTGTACGGCTGATCCCACTGGCCCAGAAAATTTCATCACCGGGTACGTTCGAGGATGATGTAAGGCTGTCCGGCTCTGGTTGTAGGTTTCACTGTGCAGAGTTTCTGCAGAGACCAGTACGGTGAACTTTATATGGGAATTTGCCGGGACATCTCTGATCACTCCTCTTATCTCACAGGAAATATCCCCCCAGAATGTAATTTTCTTCCCGATCGAACATTTTTAAAAATGAAGGAGTAACAATCTGCATTTTCTGTTCGCGAACAGAAATGTTATCCTCGGTTGCCACTAAACCGTCAATTGGGAAAGCCCAGGAAAACTCAAGGACTTCAGGGAAATTATCTTTCATTGCGGGACCTACTGCGGGAACAGCTGCAGCGCATGCAAACATCCGTTCACCATTCCTGAAAGCGAAAGGGCTCTGAATTAACAAACCGAAAATAATAGTTACAAATAGCCTGGTTTTGCTGACCGAAAGGCAGGGATGGTCCTGCTCAGAATGTAATTATCTTTTTACCGGATTTAATATAATCCGTCAGGAAGGTACCGGTATATTTAACTGTAATTCCAATATCCTCCAGTTTGCTACAAACGCCATATTGATCAGCACATGCTTTGCATGCGAGTAGCTCAACGCCATCTTCTTGCATCTTTTGAAGCGATTCCTGAATTTTAGCATCTTCACTGCTTAGTTTTTCCGAAGGTCCCCAAACAAGCATTGTAACCTGGTCCCACCACCCGTTTTTCTGAGCATTATGGGCATACATAAAAACCATTTTATGTGCAAGTTCCGGATCGCCGCTGGTCCAGACTATTAGCAATTGATTATCTGTTTCTTTCATAGAAGTGGGTTCTGATCCGGATAAAGGTAAAGAATTTAGTCCCACAAGAAAAAGCGCAATTAAGAAGACAAGAGTGTTTTTCATATTGTTTGGATTAATGAATTTCATGAATAGCAAAGATTAAAAATCGGGGAATCAAATCCAATTTTAACGGTTGTGTGGGTTGCTGGGTGAGCGAAAGGGTCACTGGTAGACCTAGAAACTCCATTTGAGGCGAAGGAACAAAAGGCTTATCTGTTGCCTGGTAATCTGCCCGGTAAGTGGATCTTCGTTTTCAGCATTAAAGTACTGCATAAAAAATGACAGGTCAACATTGTTCAGGACATTATAGGTAAGGCTTGGACCGATAAAATATCCTTTCATATCCGGAAAGTACATTCCCCCGAGACTGGCAGTGAAAAGTGGAGTGACCTGATAAGAAACGGAGGCAAATATGGTATGCTTTGTAAAGGCAAGTTGTTTAACGGTAAGTGGACCGGAATAAAAATCTATAAAACCGAAAGCCGAGGAAAACGGATTGCTTGAATACAGGTACTCCCCCTGCAACATGAGAGTATTTGGGAATATATAATCGATACCTGCCGAAAACATAAACATACCGGAGGTATCGCCGGGATTTTTCATGGGATGAAAATAACTGGCCTCTCCTCTGAATCCTGCTCCCCCTAGGTTTCCGGACCATCCGAGTCCCCCTACATAATCCTCTTCCTGCAACACACCTGCCAGGAACTGTATGTCGTAGCTGAACACATTAAACCGGTAAAGGGCAGCAGCTGTAAGTTTATTTGCGCTGTCAAGTTTTGCAGCCAGCTCAATGGTTGAGGTATAATTCGGATAAAGTTGCAGTCTTATTGCATCGGAACCGGGACGCTCTTCGTAGTCAAAATCGAAATAGGAGTAGGCGTTAAAAATATCGTTGACATTCCAGACAAATGTTTGTCCCCAGTTAATCCTCTGCCTCCCGGCCGTGGCCACAAATCCATCTGTTGAATATTGCAGCCATACTCGGTCGATCATTGTATTAAGCACATAGGAATTACCGCTCAACAAATTGTAGGAAAGATCCATCCATCCCATATCCTCCTCAATGGCATCGGCATATCCGGGGACAAGCTTAATGGTTTCTCCGTATATAAGCCTGTTTCTGAGCTTTAGGGAGCCGGTAAAATGTTCTCCTCCGTAATAGAAAAAATTCAGACGGTTGTGAAATAGATTATCAATAATCCAGTCCTCGCTGGGGTTAGAATACATAACGGATTGCATATTTGTGAGGTACCCGTTAAGTTCGAAGGATGATACATCGTCCTGTGCAGAAATTCCATGAACAAAAAGGACAAGAAGAACAATGTATATGAAAGGCCTGCGCATGGATATTACTTTACCTCATCCCTGAGAACTTTCCCATCTTCAAGGTAGACTACACGCCGGGCCTTTTTCATAACCCTGGCATCATGGGTTGCAAAAATAAAGGTGATTTTTTCTTCCCGGTTAAGTTTTTCCATAATGTCCAGGAGATTCTCCGTTGCCTTTGAATCAAGGTTTGCAGTGGGTTCGTCTGCAAGAACAAATTTTGGTTTTGAGGCCAGGGCCCTTGCCACGGCGACCCGCTGCTGTTGTCCGCCGGAAAGTTTGGACGGCCTGCTGTTCATCCTGTCTCCTAATCCTACAGCCTCAAGCAGTTCTTTGGTTCTTGCATCTCTTTCGATCTTGGATTTTCCCTGGAGGTGCATTATGAATTCAACATTCTCTTTCGCTGTCAGTACAGGAATAAGATTGTATGCCTGGAAAACAAACCCAATGTTATTCAGCCGGAAATTTATTCTCTGGGATGACTTCAAAGATGAAACATCTGTGCCACCGATATTTATTTCTCCACTGCTGGGATCATCCAGTCCACCGAGCATGTTCAAAAGGGTGGTTTTTCCGCAACCCGAGGGACCGGCAATTGCGGCAAATTCACCTTCTTCGAATGTAAGATTAATCCCCTGAACTGCATGTACCTCATGTTCAGATTCGTAATAGGTCTTGTGAAGATTTTTAATATCAATTACTTTCATGATTGTGATGTTATTTTTGTTTTAATTATTTACATATCAATCCTTATCGCCTCGGCAGGATTCAGTTTCAAGGCCTTCCGGGCAGGATAAATGGATGCAAGAACCCCGGTAAGGATTACCATAAATAGAATCTGAACGAATGAATCAAATCCGATTACAGGGTATACTTTTGCAGAAAATCCTATAGCCTCCAATCCTTCCTGGTAAAGAGCTGACAGGTCGAGACCAGTATTTCCAGTCCACCATACCAGCAAATAACAGAGCAGGGTACCAATCATTGCTCCGGTCAATCCAAGAAAAACAGTTTCCAGCATTATCATCCGAAATACCCTTTTCTTATTCATGCCTATAGCCATAAGCATCCCAAGCTCCTTTACCCTTTCGAGCACAGCCATAAGCATGGTATTAACAATGCCGAACCCAAGGGCAAGAAGAATTATGATCAGAAAAACGAAGAGGAAAAAATCCATAGCTCCTGAGTACATTGCTGCTTCCGGCATAATGGTATCCCAGGTCTGAACATCAAGACCGGGATTAATGGTCCTGATCTGCTCGGCAACCAGCTGATCATCATTAACCGAATTCAGGAGAACCGCTACCTGGTTTACCTGGCCGGACTTCATTGAGACTACCGAAGAAATGTCGGTATCCCGGACAAACAGGTTCATACCATCAAATGCTGAATTAGCTGTTTTGTAAACTCCAACCACCCTGAATGCATCATAGGAGATATGTCCGTCAAGCGCCTGAAAACTTAATACGATTTTCCTTTTCAACCTGTACTTGATAGCTGCTTCCTTAAGCCTGAAGGATAATCTTTTCCCATCCTTTTCCCCGAATAAACCAATCAGGGCATGATCAAAATCTTCCTCTGTCCGGAAAGACTTACCCGCAATTGAATCAAGGAGGGGAACAACATCCCGGTATTTTCTGTTTTGACCCAATCGCTCCAGGTCTTCTCCTTCCATTTTATAATAGGTAAGTTTGAGTGTTTTAGCCAATTTTTCTCCTATTACAATAGGCTTTCTTCCATCCGATTCAAAGAAAGAACCCCCATTCCTGACTATTGATTCTGCGATGCCGGTTACCTGCCGCTCTCGATCAATATCCACACCATTTATCATTACACCGGAGGCATTTCCAGAAGTACTGGCCATTCCTAGTACTTTTATACGTGCACTTACAGCCTTGACCTCCGGAATTTGCTCAATCGCTGAAACATAATCAGCTGCTTCATCAATGGTATATTTGATCTCATTGTTTTCAAGGTATTGAGGATTGTGCACCTGTATATGTGAGGATTCATTTCCGATGGCTTGTATTATCCGTGATTCAAACATGCCATTCATGAAGGCAACCATATAAATTCCCCCAAACAAACCCAGCGTAAAGGCTACAATTACGACCAGAGATCGTGTTTTATTCCGCCAGACATTTTTCCATGATATTGACCAGATCATTATTCAGACTTTTTAAATTATGAACGAAGTGCTTTAATTTCATTAAGTTTCAATACCGACCGGACCGGATAGATGGTGGCAAGAACAAATATCACAAGGACGACGACAGACTGAGATATGAAATAGGTTAAATCAAATTCAGCCGGCATTATCGGATCAAATCCATAGCTTTCAAATAATTCCGCACCTTCACCCTGAATCTGGATAGGATTATTAACCAGGTATCCAATAACGGGCAGACTTCCTATCACACCTGCTGCCACTCCAACAATTGCCATAAAAAGCATCTCAATGCTGAGGATAAGACCAAGCTTCTTTTTCTGCATACCAATAGCGATCATCACTCCGAATTCCTTTCTGCGTTCTGTAGTCATCATGATCAGCGTACCAAGCACCCCGAATCCAACGATAAGATATAGCATGGCAAGCATGATGTATCCGCCGTACTCATCAGATTGTATTTGCTGCACCAGTTCAGGATTCATTTCTTTCC
This sequence comes from Bacteroides sp., assembly GCA_011053095.1. Lineage (GTDB taxonomy): Bacteria > Bacteroidota > Bacteroidia > Bacteroidales > SM23-62 > SM23-62. The sequence continues at coordinate 36,209 of DRHS01000137.1, read as the reverse complement.
AGTCCATGATCTCATAGATTTCATCATCAAGTAATGCCGTGAGATCCTTTTTTATTTTTACAAGCTGATCTGTATCCTCAATATTCAAAACCAATGAAGTGAGCATATTATATGCAGCGTATAATTCCTGTGCAGTAGTCAGGGTCAAGAATACAATTCGCCTGTTAAGTTCCGGATTTGGCATTTTGACAATACCGATTACCGGGAAAATGCCGGCAGCACTAGCCCCATGATAACCTGTACTTAACAAGGTCAGGGTATCTCCGACCGATAGTCTCAGAAAACCTGCGAGCTTGCTTGAGACCAGGACGCCATTGGATGAGGCCCCACTAAAGTATTCCCCTTCAACCAGCTTTCTGTCCGGATGGGTTAGGTCGAGCTCCTTAACAGGATCAATACCAACTACAAGGATTCCCTTTGTTTGTTCCCCCGTGGATGCAAGGGCAAAAGATTCCAGCCTGGGTATTGCAGATTTGATATTGTCGACCGATTCAACTTTAGTGGCAATCTCAGGTAGGAATTCGAAGGTATTGTCAAGAGTCTGGTCATTCCAGTAACCCTTATGATGGATCTGAATTGAGCCGGTAAAAGCTTCAACAATCCCGTTGGCCATGTGTTTATAACTGCCGGTCTGCATTGCACGCATTATCAGAGCAAGCCAGAGGGCGAAAAACACGGAAGCGATGGTAATCAGAGTCCTTCTTTTATTCCTCCAGATGTTCCTCCAGGCAATTTTTAGATATTCCTTCATGGTAGATATCGTTTTTCGGTTGAATTAGATTTTAATGTTATCATCGGACCTTCTTCATGTTTTGCTGTGAAAAAAATGATTCCGGAATGGGATTGTTGAAAATGATCTCATCCATGACAACAACAGTCTTGTGACCATCCTCTTCTTCCGGGATCAGCTCAAACTTCGAAGGTATCACTCTGCCCCCCATGGTTTTAATATCATAGGCCAGTTCGGTTTTGATGAGGTAATCGTCCTCATCGTAATACTCGCTTTTCATCTGGAGGTGTTCCTCCTTTGAGATCCATTTCAGAACTCTGCCCCAAACTACTGCTGCATCTTCAAGTGGGATTAACTCAATCTTGTAGCAATCCCATCCGTCAATTTCATCTTCACCGATGATGGAATGGGTATAATCAACAACAATGGAGGATTCCTTCAGCAGGTCATCGTTTGAAAAATCAGATCCCATCCAGCCTTGCGACATCATGGATGGAGGCAGTTTGATAAGCCGGTTGATTGTCGGATTCCAGTTCCACATTTCATTTTCTCTCTTCAGAAAAGTTTGTCCCTTGTCCCTCGCAGGAGCTGTTATCAGCACAAGGGAGTAATCCCGGCCCATAGTCCAGTTCTTAAAAGTAATTACCCGCTCCCATGTGGGACGAACAATCGTCATTGTCATTGTGCTCTGGCTGGTTTTTTCTCCCTGCATTTTTTCATCTGACATTTTAATGATTTCACGTGCATCCTGTGCAGATGTGGAAATACCGGCGAGCAGTATCAGAATTGAAGTGATAATAGTTTTTACGCACATACTGTTTGTTATTTGCAATACATATCAATTAGCTTATTTTTTACTTTCTCAAGGGGAAACCGCTCAGGATCGACCATAAACTGGAAGCCGATACCATCGAGCAGGGCACCAAAGAAAAGTGCATCTGTTTCAGGATCTTTTGATCCGTTGGAAGTGAAATATTCCGAAAGCATCATAAGATATTTATGAACCATGACTGCCAGTTTTTTCTCCACCAGTTTGAGAACCTGGGGCTGCATAAATACCGTAAAGTATAGCTTCCAGAAGTAAGGCTCGTTCTTAAGTGCCTTAAACATTTCTTCCAGGAAATATTTCAATTCCTTTTTAGTCAGGAATCCATCTTTATTCGGATCCACAAACCTGGTCAGGTTATCAAGGCCGTTGAAAATAATTGTCTTAATGAGGTCTTCCTTGCTTTCAAAATAATTGTAAAGCAGACCTTTTGAAATGCCTGCATTCGCAGCGATCTTACTGATTGAAGTTGCATAGAATCCCTCATTGGCAAAAAGTTCGAGGGCCGCCTCAAGGATTTCCTTTTTCCTTGTTTCACGAATCTCTTCGAATTGTTTTTCTGTTCTGGGGGACATAATCAACGTTTTTCGGTTAAACGTTCAGTCAATAGAGAACCAAACAATAAACTACCATAAAAGCAGTTTTTGACTAAACGTTTGGTCAAAGATAATACTCAAGATTCCTTTTGTCAAGTTTTTTTGGAAAAATTTGTGTTAAATTTGAATATTAGATTCTTATATTGCTGATATTCAGCACAAATTGATCTGTTATGGATTGGTCACCCTGAATCGAGTAACTTTTATGGAACAAGATCGTCTTATGATAGACTAACTGGGAATGACTGTAGAAGAATATAACCGTTGCGTGGAAGACCATTCGGATGGACTGTACCGCTTTATTCTGAAAAACATCAGGGATTCGGAAAAGGCTGAAGACATCGTGCAGGATAGTTATGAAAAACTATGGCGCAAGGTTAAAGATATACAGTACTCAAAATCTAAATCATATCTTTTTTCCACGGCCTATCATACTATGATTGACGTTATCCGCAAGGATAAACGAATGGAGAATTTCAGCCAGAAAAAAGCCGAAAGCATTGCACATGAAAGGCAGTACAGTGATCTTCAGGAAATTCTGAACAATGCTCTGGAAAAACTGCCGGAGATACAGCGCACCGTAATTCTCCTGCGCGATTATGAAGGATACTCTTATACTGAGATAGGAGAAATAACCAGCTTAAGCGAATCACAGGTTAAAGTATATATCTACCGGGGCAGGATTTTTCTGAAGCAATACATTGGCAGCCTGCAGGCGGTAATTTGAAAAGACATGGATATCAGCAGAAATAACTATGAGTCCTGGTTCCTGGATTATCTTGATGGCAAACTGAATGCCGGACAGGAAGAGATCCTTATGTCTTTTCTTGATTTCAACCCGGACCTGAAAACAGAACTCGAGGAATTTGAAAATCTTCAACTTGAGGCAGAGACTTCCGCTTATGACATGAAAGCTTCACTGCGTAAACCATCGGGCAATCCAAATGTCCAGGACATGCTGGATGATTTCGAGGGTTACTGCATATCAAGCATCGAACAGCAATTGAGTCCACAGGAAGAAAAAATGCTTCAGAACATCATTGAAAAAGACCATTTACGAAAAAGCATTTATACTCTATATGAGTCTACCCGACTGAAGGCAGATAAAAGCATTCTGTTTCCCGGAAAATCCAGGCTGAAGAAGAGATTCATTAATGTACCTGCTGTAAGAATTGCGATAGGATCTGCCGCAGCAACAGCCTTATTGCTGATCGCCGCATCGTGGTTTTTAAGAAATAATACCGGGTCCCAGACCGGAAATCAGCAGGTAGCAGAAATTACCCAGGAAAGCATTTTAGAAGAATCAACTGAAGCAGAAGTTCCCGATGAGATACTCTCAAATCCAATCATTGACAACCCTTCTGTCGCTGCAGATCCAGTTATGGTCAGTCCTCCGGATGCTGTACCTGTTATATCGCAGGCCATTGTGCAGCAAGCTGATGTCAATCCGGACCCCACAGAAAGAGAATTCATTTCTTTGGCCAGACTTGAACCGAGATCGGTAAAGGGACTTGAAATGACGGGTGGAAAGAAAATTTCTGGTACAGCTTACCGCCTGCGAAGTGAAAGATATTTTTATGGCAGTATTAACGCACCGGTTGAACCAGACAATAATGGCAGGGCAGGGGTGCAACGAGAGAAAAAAATATCACTCTGGAGGCTTGCCGAAGCAGGGATTCAGAAAATAAATGAATTAGCAGAAGATGATTATTCCCTCGACCGGGAAACAAATGATGAAGGCAAAACCAGAAGATTGACTTTTGAAACACCCCTGTTCGGGATATCCGCACCCATGCGGAATACAGATAATCCCCAATAACATTTCTTTCCCCGTAACTTTTAAGTCCCTTTCTCCGTCATATCCCTAAAGACAGACAGATTTATTTAATTCGAACACTATGAAAAGGATACTTACTATTTTGATTTCAGCAATAATTGCACTGAATCTTCAGGCGCAGGAAGAGGGAGATACAACCAGGATTGGCCTTGGAGAAAAAAGTATTGTTACTATAACGGAAAACGATGAGGGAACAAACGTCAATGTAAAGGAAGATTTTATTATTGTTGATGAAACCGACGACACGGTAAAGATAAAGCTTGGCAATAAAGCCATCAGTATTGTTGAGGATGGAGGCAGCACCCATATTGAGATAATCCAGAAAAAAGATTTTGACAAACATGGCTGGAAAAATAAACCCTATCGGTTTAAGGGACACTGGGCCGGGTTTGAGCTGGGACTCAACAACTGGATTGACGCCGAAAGGAACCTTGCGGGAACAAAACCGGAACACCAGTTTCTTGATCTGAATACAGGCAAGTCCTGGGAATGGGACATTAATTTCATGCAGTTTAGCATGCCTTTTGGAAAGCCTTTAGGAATGTTAACGGGGATGGGCTTCAAGGCAAATAATTATTGGTTTGACGGGAATAACAATATTATGAAAGACACTGCGACCCGGGTAATTGTACCCAAGTATCCGCCAGCTGGGGTATCCTATGCCAAAACAAAGCTGAATACATATTATCTCACTGTTCCACTGATCTTTGAGGTTCAATTTGGTGCTAATAAAAAGGGATTTATCAGTTTTGGTGTAATTGGTGACCTGAAACTCTGGTCAAACACCAAAGTTAAATACTACACCGGGGGTTCCAAGCAGAAGGAAAAGGTAAAATCTGATTTTAACCTGTCACCGCTGAGGTACCATTTAACCGTCAGGGCAGGATATAAATTTGTAAAAGTATTCGCCAATTACAGCATGGTTCCGATGTTCAAAGAGGGCATGGGACCAGAGTTGTATCCGGTTACCGTAGGTCTGACCTTAATAAGTTTCAGATAAGTTTGCCTGAAAGTCTGGGTTTGGAGATGGTCATTCCCTGAATCTACCGGCTTGAGACTTACAGGATAAGGACAAGGACTCTGTGAAGGGTCCCTTTTTTTATTATCAGTCCATTCTAAGGCAAAACTTATTAAGGAAAATTCTATATTTAGGTAAAATTTCAAAATGTCTCCTGAAAAATTATCAGATAGAGAGTTACGACGCTACCAAAGACAGATCATTCTGCCTGATATTGGAGTAGAAGGACAACTAAAGCTGAAACAGGCCAGTGTGCTGGTCATTGGGGTCGGGGGACTTGGTACTCCTATTCTTCAGTATTTGAGCGCAGGGGGTATAGGCCATATTGGTATTGCAGATAATGATATGGTCTCAGAAAGCAACCTGCAACGGCAGGTCCTTTTTGGCAGCAACGACCTGGGAAAGCTTAAATCCATCATTGCAAGAGACCGTCTTTCTTCACTTAATCCGGATATTGATTTCGATATTTACAACCTCAGGATAAACGCGGATAACATTCTGGATATAATTAAGGACTATGACCTGGTTTTTGATGCGACAGATAATTTTGCCACCCGTTACCTTATTAACGATGCCTGTATAATCACCGGAAAACCCTGGGTTTACGGTGCTATTTTTAAATTCGAAGGTCAGGTAAGTGTTTTTAATTACGGGGAGGGCCCAACCTTGAGGTGCCTTTTTCCGAGTCCCCCGGTCGAAGGAAGTTATTTACCTCCGGAGGAAAGCGGCCTGCTCGGGATACTTCCGGGAATGATTGGGTGCTATCAGGCCTCAGAGGCCATAAAGATCATTACCGGATATGGAGAAATATTATCCGGCACTATGCTCTCGGTCAATATAAAAACAAACAGCTTCCACAGCTTTGATATACCGGTAGTAGAGAAAAACAGGAAAATTTCCCGGCTTCAGGACAAATACTAGGCAGAGTATTCTGTATATCTTTTACATGGCCCCCATTCAACTTCCCGCCAGGATGTTAAGATCTTTATATATCCTGCTCGAATGCTTTTACTAATTTTGGATGGAATTATACAAATAAACTCATGAGATTATTACTTATTAGCAACAGCACAAATGCCGGAGAAACCTACCTGGAGCATCCACTGCAGGAGATTAAAACATTCCTTGGGGAGAAACCGGTAAATGCGGTTTTTGTTCCCTATGCGGGCGTTACAATTTCCTTTGATGATTATACCGGCAGGGTACGGTCGCGTTTTCAGGAAATCGGCCATGATATTACCTCCGTAAATGATGTTTCCGATCCGGTTAAGGCTGTAGAGGAAGCAGGTGCTGTTATTGTTGGTGGAGGAAACACCTTCCAGCTTGTAAAACTAATGCAGGATAATGGATTGATTGATGCGATCAGAAACAGAGTCCTTCAGGGAATCCCCTACATCGGATGGAGCGCAGGGAGCAATGTTGCCTGTCCCAGTTTAAAGACCACCAATGATATGCCCATTGTTGAACCCGGAAGTTTTAACACCATGAATCTTGTGCCTTTTCAGATAAATCCCCATTACCTTGACGCAAATCCGGAGGGGCATGCAGGTGAGACAAGGGAAATGCGAATTGAAGAATTCATTGAAGCCAATCCCGGTATGTTTGTTGTGGGATTAAGGGAAGGGACAATGTTCCTGTTGGAAAATGGCTCGATGGAATTAATCGGTCCCAGACCAGCCAGGATCTTTAAAAAGGAAATGGATCCCTATGAACTCCAACCCGGCTCAGATTTTTCATTTCTGTTGTAGCAATCACTTCCGGGGCTAAAAGATTTCCCGATGAGGGTATTCAGAAAAATAGTTGTCTTCGTTGTAGTATTTTTCGCAATACTGACTGTGGTATCCGTCATACTTGTGAGGGTATTTGAAGATGAACTGACCAGTTATGTTGTTGATGGATTAAACCGGCAGATAAGAGCAGAGGTGAATGTAGGGGAGGTAAATCTTTCTTTTATCCGGAAATTCCCGGATGCCTCCCTTGAATTCAGAGATGTGTTCATCGCTTCTGTCCCCGATTTTCAAACAGCTGTCTTCCCGGAACGGAATACCGACACCCTTCTTTCAGCAAGCCACCTTTTTCTGCGGTTTAATGTTCTGAAATTATTAAAGCACCAGTATCTGGTAAGGGAAGTACAGATACAATCAGGACAGCTGAACATTTTCATAGATCGTGCGGGTAAAGGGAATTATGTGATATGGGACCGCAAGGATGTAGAAAGTGAAAAGAACTTTATGCTTGAACTTGACAATGTGAACCTGGCTGACATAATTTTTCGATTCGATAACAGAGCCCTTGAAATTGACTTGTGGGGAAGTTTGAGAAAAAGTTATTTCAGGGGACAATTTTCAAGGGATGATTTTGCGATGTCTGCAGGACTCGATGGTATACTGATGAGTTACAGCAATGAGGGAACAGTTTTTCTTAAAGAACAGAAAATCTCTGCCAATACCTCCCTGAACATTGACCCCCGGTCAATCCGCATTTCAGAGGGGAATTTGATTATTGCCGGACAACATATAATTCTCTCAGGGAAGATGATGCGACCCGCACCGCTGGACCTTGACCTTGTTTTTGAAGGAAAGCAGCTTGATATGGAGACAATATTGCATCATCTTGTTATTAGCAGCAGAAAGATCCCGGATAATCTTAGGGCTGGAGGCAACCTTGATTTTACCGGAAAAATAAAGGGGACCGTCAGTGCTACACAAATGCCCTGGATTGATGCAGATTTCATTTTAAAGGATGGGTGGATAAATTCTCCTGGTTTTCCTGAAGAAGTAAGAGAAATTAAAACCAGGGGCAGCTATTCAAACGGCATCGGAATGGGTCCGCAGACCACACTTATACAATTGAATGGGATGTCTATGAAAATAGGGAACTCACGTATTGGTGGTGATTACTCGGTTTTTAATCTTGTCCGGCCGGACTTTAACTATCAGGTCAAAGCGGACCTGGATCTTTCAGATTTACAGAAACTTATATCTCGGGATTCGATCTTTGAAGTTTTGCAGGGAAGGGTTCTTGGAGAGTTCAACATAAAAGGAAACCAGGCATTATCGAAAAATTTCAAAAAGTCCGACCTGCTGAAATACACATACGATGCGGACCTGCATCTTGAAAATGTCTCGTTGAAATTCAGAACTTTGCCACTGGACTTTGAAAGTTTTACCGGGTATGTAGAATTCACGGATCATCTTGAGGTTATCAACCTTAGTGGTGTATTGGAGAACAGCCAGGTTAGCATGAGCGGGAGAATTGACAATTTTCTGGAATACCTGTTAACCCCTGGCGGTAATCTGTGGATGGATGTTGATCTGTATTCCGAGAGAATGGATCTGAATTACCTCAGATCAATGAAAGCAAGGACTGATAAGATTAACAGGTCGGATTCTGTTTTCCTGCCTGAACGCCTGTACCTGAAAACCAGGTTCTGGTTTGATGAACTTGAGATAAATGAATTCAAAGCCAGGCAAATTACCGGGAACCTGATCTACAAACCTAAAAGATTGAGCATAAATCATATTGAGCTTTTATCCATGGGGGGACTAATTAAATCTCATGGCATTCTTGAACAACAGGGGGATATGCACTTTCTAGTTAAAAGCATGTCTGAAATCAAATCTGTGGATATTACAGAAGCATTTTCGTCGTTTAAAAATTTTGGACAGGATTTTATTGTTGATTCCAACCTGAAGGGATCTTTAACGGGGACGGTGAATTTTTCTGCCGGACTGGATGAAAAAATGCAGATAAGGAAAAATACGATTCTTGCAGAATGTGATGTAGTTATCCGGGATGGAGAGCTTTCCGGGTTTGAACCCATGATGAAACTCTCCCGGTTTATTGATATTGAAGAGTTGGAGAGCATAAAATTTTCAACCCTGACAAACGAGATATTTATCAGAAATCAAGAGGTGGTGATCCCCAAGATGGATATCTCTTCCACAGCGGCTGACATAACAGCTTCCGGTATTCACAGTTTTGATAAGAATTTCACTTATAAATTGAAAATTGCTTTATCGGAGCTTCGATCAAAAAGATCTTTGAAACTGCAGGAAAAGGAATCTGAATTTGGAGAAATCGAGGACGATGGACTGGGACAGGTTTATGTCTATCTCATAATTGAAGGAACACCCGAAGGAACAGATGTCCGGTATGATCGCAGGGGAGCTATGCAGAATGTCCGGGAACAGATGAAAGATGAAAAGCAGGAAATAAAAAAGCTCCTGAATGAAGAACTGGGATGGTTCAGGAAAGACTCAACCCTAGGAGATGAATCGAAAGACAGTACCTCCTTAAGAGACAGTAAGCAGAACAATAATTCTGATAAAGAGAGGTTTATCATTGTATGGGATGAGGATGATCCCGAAGAGGATACCATCCCCCCGGAACCAAAGAAAAGGAAGAGAAAAAAGAATAAATAGAAGCAAATGGATATATACTACCGAAAACAACGCTGGAAGCTTTATCTGATCCTTTTTGCATCTCTCATTGGCATGGGCTCCCTGCTTTATACACACAGCCTTGTAAAGCTACTGGCACAAGAAGAACACAAAAAGGTTGAATTATGGGCAGAAGCTACCCGGCAGCTTGCTGATATAAGTATTACCGGACAGGATTTTGGATTTCCTCTACATGTTGTTCAATACAATACAACCATTCCTGTAATTCTTGTTGACCAGGATGAGAACATAATTGAAAAAAGAAACCTGGACTCCCTGAAAATGGAAAACCCGGATTATGTGCGGAGACAATTGCAGAAAATGAAGGATGAGAATCTTCCCATCAAAGTTGATCTTGGAGAGGGACTTGTTAATTATGTTTACTACAGGAACTCAACACTACTTGCCAAACTAACGTATTACCCCTATTTCCAACTCGGGGTTATTCTGCTGTTTGTCCTGGTTGCATATCTTGCCTTCAGTACCTCACGCAAGGCTGAGCAAAACCAGGTCTGGGTCGGCCTTTCCAAAGAAACAGCCCACCAGCTTGGCACACCGACATCGTCAATGATAGGATGGGTAGAGATATTGAAGGAAAAACACCCGGATAAAAAACTTATAAGCGAGCTGGAGAAAGATGCTGGCCGGCTTGAGCAAATCACGGAAAGATTTTCAAAGATCGGATCCAAACCGATTCTCAGCGATGAGATAATAGGAGATGTTCTCCGGGATTCGATGGATTACATGATATCAAGGACCTCTGAAAATGTCAGCATTTCGCTGGAGGCAGATTCCGACAACATGATTGTACCAATTAACAAATCCCTTTTCGAATGGGTGGTTGAGAATCTGTGTAAAAATGCAGTGGATGCAATGGACGGGAAGGGTACCTTGAAAATATCACTACTGGATCAGGGAAAGCAGGTGTTTATTGATTTTGATGATACAGGTAAAGGCATTCCCAAGAATCGGCAAAAAACGATATTTAAACCTGGATATACAACCAAGCAGCGGGGATGGGGACTCGGTCTTTCCCTGGCAAAAAGGATTGTAGAAATCTATCACAAAGGAAAAATTTTCGTTCTGCAGTCTGAAGCCGAAAAAAGCACAATCATCCGGATTATCCTCAATAAATCAGTTTAGTACTTGATGGCCATGCAGAGAAAGGATATCGAATTGATGGCCCCCGCCGGTTCTTACGAATCTCTACAGGCTGCCATACAGGGCAGTGCGGATGCTGTATATTTTGGTGTTGAAAAACTGAATATGCGATCAAGGTCATCTCATAATTTTACCATAAAGGATCTTATTAAGGTATCAGATATTGCGAAAGAAAATAACATTAAAACCTACCTTACATTAAATTCCGTAATCTACAATAATGAGCTGGAACTGGTAAGAGAAATTGTTTATCAGGCAAAAAAATCCGGCATATCTGCTATTATAGCGGCAGATCAGTCTGTAATCCAGATCGCAAGAGGGGAGGGAATGGAAATTCATCTCTCAACCCAGCTGAACATAAGCAATATAGAGTCACTTAAATTTTATTCCGGGTATGCCGATGTTGTTGTCCTTGCAAGGGAACTTAACCTTGAGCAGATCTCGGCAATTTCAAATGGAATAATCAAGGATGAGATAAATGGTCCATCCGGTGAACTAATACGGATAGAGTTATTTATTCACGGGGCTCTTTGCATGGCCATATCGGGTAAATGTTACTTAAGCCTTCATCAGTATGGCCATTCTGCAAATCGCGGAGAATGCCTGCAAGCATGCAGGCGATCCTATATTGTCACGGAAAAGGAGACCGGAAAGGAACTTGAAATAGACCAGGAGTACATCATGTCACCAAAGGACCTGAACACTATTTCCTATATGGACAGGATCATCGGTGCAGGGGTTTCGGTTATGAAGATTGAGGGCAGGGCCCGGAGCCCGGAATATGTTAAAACGGTTACAGAGTGCTATAATGAATCAATACATTCCTGCATAGACGGCAGTTTCGATGAAGAAAAGGTGTCGGGATGGAATTCACGGCTGGCCTCTGTATTCAACCGCGGATTCTGGGACGGCAACTATCTGGGGCAGGAGCTTGGGGAGTGGAGCAAAGGGTACGGATCGAACGCCACAAAGCGGAAAATTTACATCGGCAAGGGCATGAACTATTTCAGCAAGCTTGGTGTTGCAGAGTTCCTGGTTGAATCCGGGCATCTTCAGAAAGGCGATCGGATATTGATTACCGGTCCCACGACAGGAGTAATTGAGTGGACGATTGATGAAATGCAGGTTGATTATAAAACAGTAGAACGGGTAGAAAAGGGAGAAAGCTTTTCAATACCGATCACTGATTTAATCAGACGTTCCGATAAACTATATAAAGTTGTGGATGCCAGTGAGGTAAAACTTCAATAATTAATACTTTCTTAGTTCTTCATTATACTTCTGCCTTATCTTTTGAAGGTCTTCTATACTCATATCCCTTGCAAAGATCCTAACTACCTCGGTAATCTCTTTCATATAGATTGCACCAAGTGCAGCATCGAAGCTAAGATCATCAAGGTTGTGTTTTATTGAAGTAGTGATCTCAATGAAAAGAGACCAGTTAAGGTGTGCAGGAATCTCAAGATAGAACATCAGGGGATCTTCCAGGTCCTTAAAGATACCATCACCAAGCTTTTCAAGTTCAAAATGCTTTTTTATCTCGATGATACCATCACCATGAATTTTCTTTTTCTTCATAAACTTGAGTCCCTCATGCATATAATGCTTCTGTAGCTCAGGGATGATTCCATAATTATTAAAATTACGAAGTCGAATACAGGTAAAAATGTCATTATTAATGCAAATCTCCGCAGGCGAACCGTCAAACCCGGGCTTGAAGTATTTGTGGATATTCTGTGTTATCCGCATAATCCTGATCGTTGACACCTTTTTCTTAAGGACCAGATAAGTTGCAGTGGGATTATAGCCGCTTGGCAGATTGCCCCCATGATATCCCGGAAACGGTTCGATCTCCTCAAGCACCAGGGTATTCTCAAGAGTATTATTATTGAGTGTCTCAAGTTTCTCCACCTTGGCAATGGAGCCCATGGTTTCAATTGTTTTGTTCATAGTCGTTGAAATTGAATGTAATTACACAAATATACGGTTTTGCTTAACAAACTCAAGGATAAGACCAGCCTTATCTGGGAGTGATATATCATCTTTCAGGGGAAGGTTGAAGACAAGGTCAGGCTCTCTTTTTCCAAGTCCGTATCTGTAAGTCTTATCGTAATAATGGAGGACGAGCTCAACGGTTTTCTGATAGTTACCCTCCTGAATCCCTTTGATTGCAAGCCTTGCAGTCTGATCACCGAGCCTGGGACTAATTTTCTGAACAGATGCACTGAGATCTTCTTTTGAGAAACCGGCATAATCTCTTACCAGGCGATCCACACGGTCTTTTGGTGTGACATCGAGAAAAATAAGTGGAGATGAACGAATATTACGATAAATCCCACCCGGAAGTGAATTTCTGCCAATCGTTCTGCTTTCATCCTCTATCCAGATTATACGGTTCTTATCCAGCCCGTTGAGAGCCGTGAATATATCATTTTCAAACTGTTCGTTAGTACCCTGTGATTTTTCCCCAAGGGATCCAAAGGCCGAGCCCTTATGATTCGCCATTCCTTCCAGGTCAAGGACCTGTTCGCCCATATTTTTTAGTGTCAACAATACATCCGTTTTACCGGATCCGGTAAATCCCCCGATAACAACAAACGAGAAGTCTTTATCCAGGCTGGGAAGAACATGGCGGCGAAATGTTTTATAACCTCCCTCCAGGACCATGCTTTCGAGTCCCACAGTCTTAAACAACCATGCCATACTGTCGCTTCGCATGCCACCCCTCCAGCAATGCACTAATAATTTCTGATCAATTGCAATACCGGAAGCCTGAAGCGCAAGCTTTTTCATTTTGGGACCGGCATACTCCAGTCCCTTAACAACAGCCTCCCTTTGACCCTTTTGCTTGTATATGGTGCCTACTCTTTTCCTTTCCTCATCTGAGAACAGCGGTATGTTATATGCCGAAGGGATATGACCCTGCATGTATTCTGAAGGAGTTCTTACATCGATTATCGGGAGGGTCTCTGAGTATTTCAGAAAAGCAAGTATGTCCAATCCCTTCTCCATAGGTTTCGGGTATTGGATGTCAGGATTTTGGAATAATTTTCAATAGAATTTTCCGAATGGAATCCTCAGCGGCGGGCTTAATAAGGTAATCGTCAAAGCCGGCTTTCATGGCGGATTTTCGGGCATCCTCATTCTCAACAGCTGTCAAAGCAATAATCGGAGCTTTGAAGCCATGTTTACGTATTTCAATTGCAGCCTGAACTCCATCCATTTCAGGCATAAGAAGATCCATAAAAATAATATCGAAATGTTTATCCCTGACCCGTTGAACTGCCTGTGCGCCATTCTCAGCCAGGTCTATATCAAGTCCAAGCCTTTTAAACAAACCCTGTATAAGCTTCCGGTTAAACAGATTATCTTCTGCAAGTAGAACAGAGATCCTGGGATTTATATTTTCAGTTCGAGGTATCTTGTCAAGTTCTCCTTTATCCAGACCCGGAAAGTGTTTGGAAAATATCTCAGCAAAAAGGTAGGGGTCAAAGGGATCTTCAAGGTAATAGTCGATTCCTGCACCCATTGAAATTGAGTAATGATCCTGTCTGTGTTCAGAATTGAGAAGGATCAGAATGAGATTATCATTAAGCTCCTTTCGGATAATCTGTCCAGCTATACTGAAGCCATCCTGTGTGGCAGAATTCATCAGAATAAGCATTTGAAGAGAAGCAGATTTCTCAGCGATTAACTCAAAGAGTGAATTGGTATTTTCTTCACGGTAAACAAGATACTTAAGCTTCAGTCCTGTATCAAGCAGGAACTTAAACCGGTCAGTCTCTGTTTCTTTTTCCTGTGAAACAACAAGGCATTCAATATCTTCAAATCGACCAATTTCATTGAAAACCAGATTTTCCCTGACACTTTCCGCCGGGAAAATATCCAGGGTAAAGCTGTACTTTATTCCGGGATGGTCCGGACTTGTTGAAATGGTAGATGGAGATTCAAGCCAAAGCTGGCCCTTCATAAGTTCTATATGCTGCCTGGCAATAGCCAATCTTCTATTGAATCCACTCGATTCTTCTATATGATTAATTTTTCCCCTGTGCAGATCATTCATCAGGGCTTCAATTTGTTCCTCATTCAATCCGGAGCCGGTATCTTCAACGTGGAATTCTAGTTTAAGAGGACCGGCACGCTGTTCAAGTACTTCACAGCTAATAAGGATTCTTCCCTCATCAGTTAATTCCAATGCATTATCAACAAGACAATTGATGGCCTGCCTGAGCCGGAAGGGATCGCCAACCAGCTTGTCCGGAACCTCATTCCTGACTTTGGTAATAATACTAACTGAAGAGTGATTGCGGTGATAAGGTTCAAGGGCAAGTTCCAGTTCCGACCTTAGGTAAAATGGAATTTCTTCTGTTACCACACCAGCAGCTTCCTTGCTTGCAAAATCGAGTGTGGCACTGATAAGGTTTGAAAGCAGCGTAAAGGATTTTTGAAGATCTTCATCCCTTCCTTCAGGTATGATTTTTCTTAACTGTGCAAGTGGAACAGATATTTCTTTTGCCATACTATCAAGCATCTCCACCCTGGCCAGTTCGGAAATTTTTTCCAGGTTCCTGAGGCTGTTCAGCTCACTTACATCTATAAGCAATACTATTCTGGAGTCGTCTTCCCCAACAACAGCCTCCCATTCCATTTTGTATATATGCCTTATACCGGATTTCCTGCGAACCATTAAAAGAATGCCATCTCCGAAAGTTCTTTCATATATCAAACCATTCACCGAGCCCGGAATATTATCGAGACCAAGCTCAGAATAGCTGACAGCATCTTCTTTTTCTTCTTCCATCAACATTGCCCTGCTTGCATGATTCATACTACGAATTCTTCCGTCGGGATTTAGAAAAATAATACCAAATGGTAAACTCTCAATAGTATTGAAAAGAGAATCTTCAGAGTATTTATGGGCTTTAATTTTTTTTGTCTGGACATTGGTTGCACGGAAGTGGATGTACAATAATATCACCAGCAGTAAAAGACTGCAGACACTAATGATAACTATCTTCATTAAGATAGACTGGAGAAAAAGATCAGTCTTTATAGAAAAAACTATTCCCATGTCCCGATTTACCAGGCGAACAGGATAATACACCGAAACTACCCGAGTTGAGATACTATCAATGGTAATGGTATGGACAAGGGATCCTTCTTCGATCTCCATTATCTTATCACCAATTTGTTTAAGGTCGGCGTCGGGTATTATGAGGACATTTTCAGCAGAAGAAATAAGTTCACCGTCCTCAGAAACCATCCATTGCCAAACCGTATGTTCCAGAGCGTATCTTTCAAAGACGGCATCCACAAAACGCTCATGGTTCAGATCTACAAGGATATTTGAACGGACGACTCCCTTATCGTCAAATCCGGGTATTGTTAACTTGAATTTCCCATCGTTTTCGAGCAGTTGATCCCTTTCCTGAAGCGGCACCTGCCGTTGAGATTCGTAATAATCGGAAACGAAATTATTTTTATTATCCAGGATGAGGCTGTAGACATTATTGAAGTTATCATATACTGTGATTTTATCAATAAGCTGGCTGTATCCGGTATAAAGCTTTTGCAGGTTAACAGATCCGCTCTGCTTGATTTCCTCATCCGTAAAAAGCCGTGTGAAATCGTTCTGGTATGGAATTGAGTTTAATTCATTCTCAAATCTCTGCCCTTCCTGCTCTATAGTATTACCACAAATCTGGGTCTGACTTGTAAGTAATTCTGTTTGAAAATCAAGCTGCTTGTTTAATATCTGGAAATAGAAAATAGTGTTGACTGCAACAAACAAAAAGACTGAGAATAGTATGAGAAAAAATTCCTTGTTCATTCAACTGTAAATTACCATAAACACAAATATAAACCAAATCCCCTCTCATCTGTATTTCGAGCTGTTTTTCTGCTCCTCTAACAGGTTAAGATAACTGTTGTACCTTGAAATACTAAGTTCACCGGACTCAATGGCCTGAATAACAGCACAATCAGGTTCATTAACATGTATGCAATTATTGTATTTACATTGTGCAGAAATCCTGAAAAATTCCGGAAAATAATGGAAAAGGGGCTCGTCTTCCATATCCGTTATTCCGAATCCCCTGATACCAGGGGTGTCAATAATATAACCCCCCACTTCAAGCTCGAACATCTCAGCAAATGTTGTGGTATGTTTTCCTGATTTGTGATAATCCGAAAGTTCAGATGTCCTGAGTTTAAGTCCCGGTTCAATTACATTGATAAGTGTACTTTTTCCTACCCCTGAATTCCCGGCCATTAATGTAACCTTACCTTTCAGCATGTCTCTTATGCTATCTATGTTTATACTTTCGGTTACTGAGCATTCAATGCAGTTGTATCCGATTTTGCCATAAATATTTTTCCAGTTCTCCAGAGTCTCATTTTCCTTGTCTCCATATAGATCAACCTTATTGATCAGAAGTACTGCAGGGATATTATAAGCTTCTGCTGATACCAGGTATCTGTCGATAAACTCGGGAAAGGTGACCGGATGGCTTACCGTAACCATCAGCATCAGAAGGTCGATGTTTGAAGCAATGATCTGGTGAGACTTGGAAAGGTTGGTAGACTTTCTGATTATATAATTCTTTCTTGAATCGACCCCGGTAATTCTGCCAAGTTTTTCACCTTTTTCAAGGGTAAATTCCACCCAGTCACCGACTACCACCGGATTGGTACTCCTTAGTTCCTCAAGCCGATACTTCCCGACCAGCTTGCAGTCCATATCGACTGATCCGGAAGCACGGACCGTATAAGTGCTGCCGGCAGATTTTATGACAAGTGCTTTACCTTCCATGATATAGAAACACAAAAGTAAATAATCTCCCTATCTTTGGCTTAAACGGATAACATCTTTTCAATGAAAAGGATTATTTCATACAATCTGAACGGAATACGTTCTGCAATAAACAAGGGCATACTTGACTGGTTAGAAGAGACTGTCCCTGATATTATTTGCATACAGGAAACCAAGGCTCAGCCTGAGCAGGTTGATACCGGAGAATTCCATAAACTGGGATACAAGGACTACTGGCATTCAGCAGAAAAAAAAGGGTATTCAGGAGTCCTGATATTTACACGTGAGGAACCTGATCATGTTGAAATTGGAATGGGAAATCCAGCCTATGATTCCGAGGGAAGGGTAATTCGGGCTGACTATGGAGACCTTTCGGTGCTTGATGTTTATATTCCTTCAGGGACCACAGGTGACATAAGACAGGAAATTAAAATGAAATTTCTCGATGATTTTCTGAATTATCTGACCGAGCTCAGAAAATCAAGGCCAATGCTCCTGGTATGCGGTGATTTCAATATTGCGCACAATGAAATTGATATTCATAACCCGGTCGGAAATAAAAAAAGTTCCGGATTTCTACCCGAGGAAAGGGCATGGCTTGATACTTTTCTTGCCAGCGGATTTGTAGATTCCTTCAGGCACCTGAATCCGGAAACTGTTAAATACAGCTGGTGGAGTTTTCGTTCGAATGCGAGGGAAAAGAATATTGGCTGGCGACTGGACTACCACATGCTGACCATCGAATTATCTGCCAGGCTTCGTGGTGCCGGTATTATAAATGAAGCTAAACACTCGGATCATTGTCCAGTCTGGGTGGACATCGAGATCTGATCCGGGAATCATACCCCCGGCTTCAGAAACTTTGGATTATCGTATGAGTTTCCTTATCAACCACATTTTTTTTCCGTACGGTGGGTATCTGACCGGGATATCTATCCAGGTTGCCTTGTTCAGGAATGACCTTTTGTATGAAAATGTTTCAAAGCTGTATTTCCCGTGGTATCTACCCATGCCACTTTTACCTACTCCGCCGAAGGGCAGGTTGGGATTTACAAAATGGATAACAGTGTCGTTTATGCCACCTGTACCTGACTGGGTGCTAAGGATAATCTTCTGCTGAGTTTTTTTGTTTCGGGTAAATATATAGAGAGAAAGTGGTCTTGGTTTACTCCGGATTATTTCAAGTGCTTCACCCAGGTCATTGTATTCCACAAGTGGAAGTATGGGACCGAAAACCTCTTCCTGCATCAGAATATCGTTGAGATCATTCACCTCGACCACCGTGGGTGCAATATATTTTTCAGCTACATCCGTTTCTCCCCCAATAATGATCTTCTTGCCTTTAAGTGTCTCTGCCAGGTGCTCAGTATTGGCCTGATTGATCATCCTGCCGTAATCCGGGTTGCTTTTAATATCAGAACCATAGGCTGATTGAAGATATTTATTCATCTCCTCTATCAGTTTATCCTTGATATCCCTGTGCACGAGGAGGTAGTCAGGCGCAACGCAGGATTGCCCTGAGTTTAATAATTTCCCCCATAGTATCCTTTTCGCAGCGAGTTCAGGGGAGGAATCAGGTTCAACTATTACCGGTGATTTTCCACCCAGTTCAAGAGACACCGGTGTGAGATGCCTGGATGCTGCCTCCATCACTTTTTTTCCTACCTGGGTACTGCCCGTAAAGAAAATATAATCGAACTGCTGATCCAGGAGGTACTGGTTGACCTGGCTTCCCCCTTCAATCAGTGATATATGTCCAGGATCAAAATTTTCAGAAATTAGTTTTTGCATTACACGGGTTGTATGCGCTGCATGCCTGGATGGTTTGGCCAGCACGCAATTTCCAGCCGCAACCGCTCCGATCAGTGGCATAAAGAGGAGTTGGAGAGGATAGTTCCATGGAGAAATGATCAGCACCCTGCCATAGGGCTGGTTTATATAATAGCTTCGGGCGAACCAATGGGCCATCGGCGTGTAAGCCCGCTGGGGACGAGACCATTTATTCAGGTTCCGTATCATAATCCCGATTTCCTGGATGGCCAGACCGTGTTCACTGGCATAGGTCTCAAATGGATGTTTACCAAGATCCTGTTTCAGTGCTTCTGTGATCTGCTCATCGTAATCCCAGAGCAGATGTTTAAGTTTACGAAGCGCATCAAGGCGAAAATTAGTATCGAGGGTGATCCCGGAGCGAAAAAAGTTTTCCTGCCTTTGAATAATCACCTGTATGTCAGAATCATTCATATTAATATATGGAGTTTTTATTCATATAGTGATGACCATAATGCTTTTGACAGGATAACATATCCAAGATCGTTTAAATGCAATCTGTCACTTTCAAAGATATTTTTATTAGGAGTTCCCTCTGCATTGAGCATGCCGGTTGAGATATCTATATAGTGAACCTTGTCGAATCGGGATGGCAGTTCTGCAAGCATCCTGTTTGCTTCCTGCATCTCCTTCCAGTTCCGCATCCGGGAAAGGCTTGGTTTAATTGACATAAAGTAAATCTCAGAATCCGGGATACGATCCCTGCATGCATTGATGAACTCTGTACATTCTTTAATGAATTCTGTGGGACTTGCTCCGCGTGCGATGTCGTTGTCTCCTTCGTAAATATATATCCTTGAGGGCTTGTAAGGAAATACGATCCGCTCCCTGTAGAAGTTCAGATCATTCATTGTGGATCCGCCGAATCCCCTGTTTATGAAGACAAGTCCTGGTAGGTCATTTTCCAGGTTATTCCATTTCCGGATAGTAGAGCTGCCTGTAAATAAAAATGCATTAGGGGGTGGGGGACGGAAATGATCCATTATTTCAAAGATCCTGATCTCATCTTCAAACCGGTTGGGTTCAGGAAGCTCCTCATAAGACCTGAAAAGAAGACAGTGTTCAATTCCAAAAAATGCACTATCGTTTTTTAGAAAGGAAAGGTTTGATTTTTCACAGCTTGCTTTTTTCAAAGGAATGACCCAGGACTGTGTAAACAGGTGATCATTTTCACTCTGGAGATTGAATTTTCTTTTAAATTCTCCTGCAATTACTTCAAGTTGTTTCCCCTTGGATGGTTTTTCAGACAATACTTTTAGGTGAAGCTTTTTATCATCAACAATATAGGCTCTAACCTCCGGTGCCGGTCTAGTAGTAAAAGACTGACTTAGTCTGACTTTGTGAAATGCATACGGATTTCTGTATGATTCACGTGCGGGAAACCAGGGCAGGCTGAAATTAGTGGAATCTTCCTCCCGGTCGGAATCGTTAAAATAGATCTGTACGGCGATATTCATCCCCGGCTCGGGCTTATTGATCCCCAGCATCTTTAAAGGGATTCTTCCCTCAATCCGGTATCCGTTTTTTGATAAGGATTTGCAGAATTCAGCTTCCGGGATCACGGATTTAAGTGAATCGGTTCTGCGGTGATCATAAAACATAACGGATGCAGTTGAACCCGGAAGCTCAAGTGATGGGCGCACTGATATCTGGATGATATCAAATGATCCTATTGAGGGACTTATAAAGAGTTCAATACCGTCTCCATTCCAGAATTTCCCGGGATCTTCATAAATCGAATCATCGTTTATCTCGGCCTGTATCAGCAATCCTTCCCTGTCCCATCCCAACCTGAATCTGGCATACATATCTAAAGAGTCGGGTGCATTCCCATATATATCAGATATAACCCGAATGGGAGAATAGGACTCCGGCCAGTCAACGAAATTTCCATCGATATGTGCATCATCCAAAAATGGAATATGCACAGAAAAATCCCCTTCCGATATTGTTTCAGATCCTGAACCACAAGCAGTGAAGAATATTAATGCTGAATTCAGAAGGCAAAGGATTATTCGCCTTATTTGAAGGGTAGGGATCATCTGATTTCTTCCAATTGTTTTTCAAGTGATACAATACTATTGCCTTCCTTTTCGGGTATGTGGCTCATTGCGTATTCTGCCATTGCAAGTATTGTGAAACTTGGGTTGACACCGATATTTCCCTGTATGACCGATCCGTCCACAACATACATGTTATTGTATCCATGGACTCTGAGACGGGGATCAACGACCCCGCTGTCCTTTTCGTCAGACATGGGACATCCGCCGAGTATATGGGCTGTGGTGGGCCGGTTGAAAAGCACTTCGAGAATAATGTTTTGAGCGATCCCTCCTGATTTTCGGGCATAACTTTCCATCACTTTTTGTCCGACATCAATATATGCAGGTACTTTTTTCTTACCCGTATTGTCGATAGTCATTTTACCACCGAAAATATTGTTTTTCCAGATCATACGCATTGCATTTTCTATATGCTGCATTACCAGAAAAATCACGAGATTATTTGACCACCGGAAATCAAAGAGCACTTTCAAAAACTTGTACGGTTGGCTTAAAGTGTTCCAGACAAGTATAAGAAAGCGCAGGAAATTGGACCTGGTTCCCCTTGCTGAAAGCGAATAAAATGCCTTTAATGCATTCGACCTGTCGGGGTATTTTACTATCTCGATATGGGTATTATCATCGGGATTAAATACTGAAGTTATGGCAAGTCCATTATTCATTTTCTGTGGAATGGACGAGACGGCGCATAATGTTTCAGAATTTGTCAGTATCCCATGTCCGAGCTGATCGGATAAACCCGGAAGAGATTTGTACTTAAATTTTTGTTTGAGCAACAGCTCCATTGTACCAAGGGTTCCCCCGGCAAATATTAATCCACCTCCTTTGTAGACAACGGATCGGCCGGGAAACAAGGATGTAGTGGACTTTGTATAGACCAGGTATTCACCATTTTTGTATTCAATTTTCTCGGCAGTGGTTTCGGCCATAATGCCGGCGCCAAATTTTTCAGCGAAATAAAGATAATTTTTATCGAGTGAGTTTTTCGAGTTTTCCCTGCAACCTACCATGCATCCGGCACATTCGGTACAGGGACTTCTCAGAGGACCGAGTCCCCCGAAATAAGGATCTTTCTCTTCTTTATCCTCGGAAAGATAAACACCAACCTGCACATTGTCGAAGGTATGGGACCTGTTCATTTCTTCCGCTACTTCTTTAAGCAGTTTGTCCTCAGGGTTCAGCCGGTTGTATTTATTACGTCCCATCATAAAGGCAGCAGTATCGTAAAATGGGGAAAGTACCTTTTTCCAGTCACCAAAAGCTTTCCAGGAAGGATGTTCAAAAAATTTATCAGGGGGATGAAAGAGCGTGTTTGCGTAGACGAGGCTGCCACCTCCGACTCCTGTGCCACTCAAAATGCTGGCATGACGGTTGAACGTAAGGTTTTGGAATCCAAAAAATCTCAATGAGGGCATCCACAGGTATTTTCTAAGGTTCCAGTTGGATTTTGGGAAATCCTCATGGGTATACCGTTTCCCCTTTTCAATTACCAGGATCGAATATCCTTTTTCTGCAAGGCGCAATGCTGCTACACTACCACCGAAACCTGAACCAATGACTATAAAATCATACACATGCTAAAAATAGCAAAAAACACGGGGACTTTATATCTGAAAGCCCCCGCGCTGTAATCACATGATGTTTGTGGGAAAGGAAATCTTTTAGAACCAGCCAAATTTAAAGGTTAGTGAGGCTCCTGGTCCAGACAGATCAGAGTTGCTCATCGGTTCTGAATACAATTCAGGATTGACTCCGGTGACTACCCGGTAATGTGCCCCAACACTAAGCCGGAAGAATCTTGTGAAATTCATTTCAAGCTCAATAGCGGGTTTGAATACAAAAACATTGTCTGTGGTATAATAGGTATAATCCTGACTCCGCTCTCCGGCGCTTCCCCATCCAATCTGTGCCGAAATGGTCGGATGCAACGGCCGGGCTGCCATAAAGGAATAACCGGTCCAGAATCCCCCGTGTCCGAAATCTAAGCGGTTGCCCCCGACAGAAATACCATTGGTAAGTCCCTCTCCATAACCACCAATAAAAAAATCTCCAAGAAGAACGGCACCGCCGCCACCCATCATATGGGCAAATTCGCCCCGCATGGTTGTAAAACTCATCGCGGGCCCTCCGAATCCACTGATTCGGATATTGCCTGAGAAGAGAGTCTGGATTTCGCTGTCCTGCGCTTTTAGTCCACTGAAAGACAGGGTAATAAGTACAAATGCAAATATCTTTTTCATAGGTATAGTGTTTTGTTATCGATCTTGTTAATTAAAAAGACAGAAGAAAAGAGCGGGGGTTGCATATAGGTGGATCAAATACGAATACCAATGATAACCATATCGTCGATCTGTTCAAGTATTCCCTGCCAGTCAGCCATAGTTTTCTCAAGGATATCTGCCTGATCCTGCATGGATTTATCCGAGATGTCAGTAAGGAGATTTTTAAAGGACTTGTACATGAATTTTTTCTCTCTTGGTCCACCAAACTGATCCGGATAACCATCTGAGAAAATGTATAATGCATCGCCTTCTTCAAGTTCTATTGTGTGGCTGGTAAAAGATGGCATAGTTTCATGAATGGATACCGGCATTTTATCTCCTTTGGTTTCCATGAGTTCTTTCTTGCGGATATGGTACAGGGGGTTATTTGCACCTGCAAATTGAAGAGTTTTGTTTTCACGGTCAATTATGCAAAGTGCCATATCCATTCCATCTTTTGATTCACTTTCAGCTCCCCTTTGTCCAAGTGCCTGGATAATCTCATTTCGCAGCTGATCAAGGATAATACTTGCATCGATCTGTTCCTGTTTATTGACTATATCATTAAGGAAAGCAATACCGAGCATGCTCATAAATGCACCAGGGACACCATGTCCCGTGCAGTCGGCGGCTGTAATTATTAGCTTGCCGCGAATAAAATTTGACCAGTAAAAATCTCCACTTACGATATCCCTGGGCTTGAAATAAATAAAGTGTTCGGGCAACAACTGGTCAAGGAATTCTTTAGAGGGGAGAAGAGATTGCTGAATTCTTTGGGCATAATAAATACTATCTTCGATTTCTTTTTTCTGATGGGAAATTTTGTCACGCTGCATAGTGGCAAGGTCTCGTTGAGCCTCAATCTCAATATTAGCAACTTCGAGTTCATGGGTTCTCTCCCTGACAAGTTGTTCCAGCTTGTTTTTCTGTGCTTCAATAGCTCGAACCCGGATCTTATAGAAAGACCAGGCACCGAAACTAATCAGAACAATAAGTGCAATCCTGAACCACCAGGTATGATACCAGGCCTTTTTAACTGTGAAATCATATTTCTGGGCATATCCCCAGATATTGTTTTTACCCTTGGCTTTGTATATGAATTCATATTTTCCAGCAGGAAGGTTAGGATAGTATGCTTTGAATTCGGGACCTTTGTGGTAGGATGAGTAATCATTTTCGACTCCCCTGAGATAGAATTCATATTCTATGGATCGTTCGTCTGAATATGATAAACCTGAAATTTCAAAAATCAGATTATTTTCAAAATGCCTGAAGATCTTTCCACTCTCTTTATCAATAGGCTCGCCATTAAGCATAATCCTTTCAATGTAACAAAGGGGAGTAAATGTGCGGGTAGCTTTTGCCCTCAAATTGAAATTTGACAATCCATGGTAGGTGCCGATCCATAGAAGGTCATTGGCATCAATAAACAGGTTTCCGACCGTAATCTCATTACCAGGCAACCCGTCTTTAGAATCAATGGTGAATTCTATTTCATTATTGGAGATATTGTAATATGAAAATCCATTATTGGTACCCAGCCAGAGATAGTTTTTATTCTTTGCGGGGACTATTGCCTTAACCACAGTATTATCACCAAGTACATTTTGTTTCTGGTACTCACCATCTTCAAATTTCCACAAGCCGCAATCACTTCCCATCCATAATACATCATCAGTATTGCACATATTCCAGATGTTGCAACCAATTCTTTCAATGGTCCGGAAATTCCCATCATGGAAGTCCACTATTTCATCCTTATTTCCACCAATAATTGTCCCATGCAAATCGATAAGCTGATAGATGTTTGTAGTCTGTTTGTTTTCAATTACCTGAGGATCAGACCTGAATTCATTCATATAGTAAACGACCCCACTCAGACCGGTCAGCAGGAATATCTCACCATTTTCAGAAACAGTAATATTTTCAATACTCAGCAGATAATTTGAAAATTTACGTCGCCGGACAACCTGCAGGGTATTGGCACTGATCTCGTATAATCCTTCGGAGGATGCCGCCAGGATGTTTCCGGAAGGTAGTAGGGTAGCACAGAATTTTTCAGTCTGAGAGGAAAGTTTTGATGAGAAATTAACAAGGTTATCGCTATAATAATATATGCCATTATTGGAGGCAATCCATATCCTTCCATATTTGTCTTCAAAAGAAGAGTAGATATAGGAATTAATTGTATTCGGATAAAAATTCCGAAGTCCCCTTTTATTAGTCAGTCTCTGCAGTCCACCAGAGAATCCGATCCAGATATTATCTTCAAGATCGACCCAGAACGAAAGGATATTATTATTGTTCAGGCCAATTTCCTTCTCATACTTAATGGCTTCCTGGTCAGTCGAGAGGACCTGAAGAATTTCTGAGTCAGAAATCAGCCAAACTGATCCGAAGCTGTTCTGGTAAATACCTTTAATGATCGCGCCTGAAACATCCAGACTTTTATTCAGCCTTCTTTTTCTATCTGGAAGCTGTCCCGATCTAAAATCCCCTCGGCTTGATATGAACAGTCCATCCTGGGTTGAGATCCAGACACTGTCATTCACATCGATAAAAATGGAATAGCAATATTCATCAAAAACTCTTGTAAGGGTATTATCGGCCAGGGAGTAAATAAAGATACCCTCCGAACTTGCAATGTATTTATCGCTGGTTACGGGATCTTCGCTGATATCGTAAATATTGTCCGGCAGTTCAGGCCATGAATCATTAAAGTGAGTCAGGTTTGATTCGGGATCAATTAGGTAAATGCCATCGTCCCCCAGCAGCCATTTGGTATCATAGCTGTCTATAAAAATATTATTGAACGAGACCTCCTCCAGAATATTATCCACGATGCTATCCTCTTCAAATACTGCTATACCTTTTGAAGTAGCAAAATACATTAGTCCCCCTGTATCCTGCTTTATATCAAGAACGGTATTGTCAACAAGACCATTATTAGTATTCCATACCTTCATTTCACGACCATTGTACTTTACAACCCCTGAGTTTGTACCGAACCACATATATCCCTTCTTATCCTGGTAGATAGAAAATATATCTTCCTGTGGAAGCCCATCCTCAACACCATAGAGAACATAGGGAAGCTGTCCAGTCTGAAATCGTTCATAATAGCTGCTGATGAAGTCTTCCGTGGTTTGAAGGGTTTGTCCCCTCATCGCTTTTATAAGGATATTAATCAATCCCTTTTCTTCGGATCTTTTAATGAATTCTTCAAGGGCCCACTTTAATTCAGGCTGGTCTTTCCTGACTGCCCATGAAACTACAAGTTCCCCAAGCGGTAATTTAACTTCCAGTTCAGGATAATCAGAAAGTTCGAAGAATGCATTATAAATGATGGTATAATCTGCTTTCCCGTCCTTGATATCACTCAGATAATCATTTACCTTGGCAAAATAGAAACTGTCAATCCCGTTCTCGAGAAGAATTTGTTCATACACTGTTTGACTGGAGGTTACTCCATACAGGTTTTTTAAATCTTCAATACTTCTTATCCTGGTATCCTTTTTTGCTATTACAGTATATTCAGAAGGGTATATACCCACCAGT
Organism: Bacteroides sp.; assembly: GCA_011053095.1. Taxonomy (GTDB): domain Bacteria; phylum Bacteroidota; class Bacteroidia; order Bacteroidales; family SM23-62; genus SM23-62. The sequence continues at coordinate 9,076 of DRHS01000137.1, read as the reverse complement.
TCAACCTTGTTTGTTCTCCAGTCAAGAGGAGCAATTACTTCGCATGCCACATCATAATAATTGAACCATTCCGGGGTGTAAGAACTATCCCTTACGACTTGCCCATCATCAGTTTCCCAGTATTTGGCAAAATATGGGGTTATCACAAACTCCATCTGTACGCCCAGAAAATCTGCAAACTCCTCAGCAAGGGCATGCATGAGTTGTTTAGGTCCACCCTCCTTGTAAACGAAATTTCTTTCCCTCAGGGCCACAACAAGTTTTTTGGATTCAAGGATCTCGCCCAGATCCCGGTTAAGCAACTCAAGGCGCGAATTCTTCGATATTTGCTGAAAATAAGATGAATACGTAACGCCGAACATATCGTTGAAGATTCTGTCAAGCACACCATTGTTTGAAATAGTCTCAAAAAAGTTTTCTATTTCTTCACGAAGGGAATTTCCCTTTTCAACGGCATATGCCGTTTTACTGACGGCACTTATAGGTATTCCTATCTTAAATTCATTGTTATTATTGATCCTGAAATTCAGAGCTTCATCTGCATCCAGAACGACTCCCCATACGTCACCGCTGGTAAGAAGGTTTTTTGCATCATCTGAGTTCTCCGTTAAAATTGTTGTAATTCCACCACCGATAGATTCGTTTATTTCCGATATCCGGCTTTCGAAGCTTGTTCCCCGCATCATGGCAATGCTTTTCCCTTTTAATTCCTCATAGTTTTTCGGAGCGTCGCCCTCCTCGCTGATCATGATCAACTCAGCCGAATAAAGGGTTTCTGAAAAGCCAAATATTTTTTTTCTCCACTCGAGGATGGAAAATGTGCTGAAAATTGCATCAACACTTGAGAAGATTTCCGGGGTATAAGAAACCTCCGGGTTGGTTTTGAGATCATCCGGAATTTTACCATTGATTTGGAATGCCTGGTCCCATTCTATTGTCACCTCTTCAAGTTCAACATTAAGGTAGCGTGCGAATTCAATGGCAAGGGGATAGTTTATTGTATTATAATCGGTTTCTGTAAAAGCAATACGGATCTTACCGCTCTTCTTAATTTCATCCAGGTCCCTCGCATTTGCAGGAAATAGACAAAAAATAATAATAACAAAAGCGATAAATGGTCTCATTTTCAGCCTGAGGGATTTCAGCACTAAAGATACAAATATAAGGCTGAAATACAGATGCAGTGGGACCTAAGTCTCAAGATAGGTTTTAAGTGCCCCAAGGTAATATTCCTTCCAGCCGATTTCGATGTTTTCAAAGGCATCGTCGGGAATATTGGAATGATTTAGTTCGATCCTGGTTTTACCTTTTTCTTCAAACAATTCAATGCGTACATGTGATTCGGCTTCCTGGTCACCGAAGTCCCAGATTTGCTCAAGAAGTGAAGGAGACTCCAGGGTTTTAATCCTGCCTGTGATATCACCATCAAACATAGAGAATTCAGTGTCCGGCCTGTTATCCATTACGGTCTGGTATCCGGACCATAATTCGATTGTAAGTGGATTGGTAATAGCGTTGTAGACTTCTTCACGTGGGACTTTGATATGAATGGTTTTCTTAAGGTCTTTCATGATAACGGGTTTTATTCGTTTGGATTATTTGCTTTAAATGCCATAATAAAAATAAGAACCGCCAGGACAATGGATAGAACGGCAACAAAATTATAATTACCAAATTGACTTAAAGAGAGGCTGAAAAAATACGGACCTACTGCAGAACCAATTACAGAAAGACTAATTGAAGAACCTGATATAGCTCCCAGGTTCTTTAGTCCATAAAACCTGGGCCATGTAACAGCTATAAGCACAGTGAAGAGTCCCCAAACCACCCCGTTCCCGATGATGATCAACCAATAGGATGCATCCGTCCCTCCCAGGAAAATAAGACCAATACTCGTTGTCAGCATTCCCAGCATAAACAGCATCAACAGATATTTCAGCCGGATAAAATCACTTATATACCCACAGGCAAATTGCACTACAATCGCAATAATGGAGGTAGGAATGAAAATTCCCAGGGCCATTTCCTTACTCATTCCGGCAATCTTAAAGACCGATTCAATATGGAATATCAATCCGCTGATATAAAATCCCGAAAGGGCGATCCCGGCAGTAAATCCCCAAAAAGCCCAGGTTCTTCTTGCCTCTGAAAGGCTGTAATCCCGATCAGGAAGACTGGGGGGTCTTTTGAATTTTTTATTGTTGAATCGGGTGCCATCAGCGACCAGGCCGCAATCCTCAGGATTATCCCTGTAAAGGGTCAGGAGGACAACGACAAATCCGACTCCTATGACTATACCCAGCAATAACCATGTTCCCTGCCAGTTATATCGGTCGATGATCTGGCTGAATATCTTCGGGGCCATAGCAAATCCGAATGCTGAAAAAATGCCAAGGACCGCATTGGCCAGTCCCCTTCTTTTATTAAACCATTTCATAACCATATTCCTGGAAACCATGGTTAAAAGACCCTGTCCAAAAAAGCGTATTCCCCAGAAACCGATTATAAGAATTATAAAAGTTGCCAGTGCAGCAGACATTTTCATCCTGGAATTCAGGAATTCGACGAAAGATTCTACCCGGGTCAGATATAGCAGCATAAATCCAAGCATTCCTGCTGCAATCAATGCCAATACCCTGGCCCCATATTTATCATAGAACTTCCCTGCCCGGGTAATGAGCAACCCTGATGCTACTGTTCCGATAAGGTAAGCCAGGCTGAGGTTGTCACGGTTGATCTCAAGGTCCCTGAGCAGGCTTTCAGTGAAAATTGATACACCGATCGTCTGCCCCGGCAGACTCATTATTATACCAAGAGTACCGACAGCAAGAATGATCCAGCCATAAAAGACTGGAAATTTTGCAGGAGCAAAGGGTCTGTTGGGGTGGTTCTTCATCAGGACTATCTATGTATGGAAATGCTCAAGTTTTTTATTGACATACCTGGCAACGGATCCGGGAAGTGTATCAACGATAATCGCACTGGAGGGCTTCCTTGGATCGTATACGATGGTTTCATGATGTTCCTCGGAAAGGTTTCGGATCATATGGGATCTGACTGAAAACACCTGTGTCTTGTTCTGTCCTGTTGAATATTCATAGGTGAGATTATATACTGTTTGCTCATTCACATTCAGGTTTGTTGGTTCTGCATGAATGAGTTTTCCTTTTGATGGAATACCGGCGATAAGGATCTTGCGCTCCTGTCTTGTTTTGCGTATTGAGGGATAGAGGAAAAAGAATCCAAACAGAAGTCCCCCGATCCCACCAAGAAACATAATCTGATCATAGTTGCGTCGGTCTTTCCCGGTAAAACGTGAGACCTCCGGATACTCTGTCAGATATTCAACCTGGATTTCCTTCCCGGAAGCATAACTCTCAGCATACTCAAGGAAGGATCCGGATACCGGAGCATTTCCATCGACGGAATAGGAATAGTAATACTCGAAGAGAGGATTGTCATCAACGGTATAGGGAGTTGGTTCGCACGCTGTAATGTATGCTACTGCAGGAGAAAAATCATCTTTATCTGCAAAGAGAATTTTCCAGTTTAGCTGAAAACTGAAATATACAATGAAAGCAAGACCAATCAGGGCAAACAGAAAACCAATGATAAAGGAACTTCTGCCAAAATTATGTAACAATCTTATCCTGAGTGGGATAAACATAGTATTATGTCTGGAGATAGGGATCTAATATAGGAAATAATTTGAAACAGGGCGTATTATGAGAAAGAGAGAAGGGAGGCTGTCCCGGGAGACAGCCTCCGGTATATTATGGCTTTGACAAACCATCCCTTTTAAGGAGTGGTTCAATAGAAGGCTCACGTCCCCTGAATTTCTTGTAAAGTTCCATGGGATCATCAGAACCTCCTCTTTCGAGGATGTTTTCACGATACAATCTGGCAGTTTCGGCATCGAAAAGTGACGTCTCCTGAAAGGCGCCGAATGCATCTGCGTCAAGAACCTCCGACCATTTATAAGCATAGTATCCGGCAGAATACCCACCGGCGAAAATATGGCTGAAATAGGTACTGCGATAACGGACCATAATCTCTTCGATCAATCCCAGTTCATCAAGAGCATTTGACTCGAATTCATTTACATCTGTCTTGGTAGCTTCTTTCAGGGTATGCCAGTTCATATCAAGAAATGCGGCGGATAGATATTCAAGGTTTGTAAATCCCTGGTTAAAATGCCCTGCTTTCTGGATCTTCGCGATAAGTTCATCAGGAATGGTTTCACCCGTTTCATAATGCTTGCCGTATATTTTCATCACCTCTGGCTCAGCACACCAGTTTTCCATGATTGAGGAAGGCAGTTCAACAAAGTCTCTGGAAACCGAAGTACCGGAAAGAGTATGGTAATTGCAGTCAGACAACAATCCGTGAAGTGCATGTCCGAATTCATGGAATATGGTGCTTGCCTCGTCGAAGCTGAGAAGAGCGGGTGCATCCCCTGTAGGTTTTGCAAAGTTAAATACATTGGTTATCACGGGAGTAACCATCTCTCCGTTTTCCCGGTATTGTTTACGGAACGAGCTCATCCAGGCACCACCCCGTTTACTCGGGCGTACAAAGAAATCCATATACAAAACACCAATATGAGATCCATCTGCCTCTTTAACTTCAAATGCCTGGGCCTCCGGGTGGAGTTTCGGGATATCGGTAAGCGGAGTGAATGTTAGTCCCCAGAGATTATCAGCAACCTGGAAAGCCGCATCTCTTACATTCTCAAGTTTAAAATAGGGACGAATTTCCTCATCGTTAAGATCGTATTTGGCCATTCTTACCTTTTCTGCATAATACCACCAATCCCAATTCTCGAGTTTTATATCTCCGCCCTCCTTGTCAATCAGGGCCTGCATATCTCTCACTTCCTCTATTGCCAGAGGCAATGCTGCATCCCATATGGGTCTAAGGAGATTGTATACATTTTCAGGCGTCTTGGCCATGTTCTTTTCAAGAATGTAGTGTGCATGAGTTTCATAACCGAGCACCTTTGCTTTCTCCAACCTGAGATTGACAATTTCATTTAAGATTTCCTTATTGTCATTGTCATCATTGTTGTCACCCCGGTTGTAATATGCTTTATGTAATATTTCACGAAGCTCACGTTTTTCGGAGTACGTAAGGAAAGGATACATGCTGGGTCTCTGGGTAGTAAAGAGCCATTTTCCTTCCTGGCCATCTGCCTTGGCTGCACTTGCCGCCGAAGCAATTACATTTTCCGGTAGTCCGGCAAGATCTTCTTCATTCTCAATATAAAGCTTAAATGAATTGGTTTCATTCAGGACATTCTTTCCAAATTTCAGGGAAAGAACGGCCAGCTTGGAGTTTATCTCACGTAGTGTTGTCTTGTTTCCTTCACTGAGGTTAGCACCGCCGCGAATGAAATTTTTATACACCCGGTCAAGAAGGGATGACTGTTCGGTATCCAATCCAAATTTATCTTTATTATCGTGTACGCTTTTTACACGTTTGAAAAGTTCCGGATTAAGATTGATATCATCCCTGTGGGCGGAAACCATAGGTTCAACCTGTTCGGCAATTACATCAAGCTCATCACTTGTATTGCTGCCTTGATACTGGCCAAACACATTTTCAACCTTTGTCAGGAGTCTCCCGGATTTATCGAGTGCCTCAATTGTATTGTTGAAATTTGGTTCTTCGGCATTGTCTACAATTTTCGCAATTTCCTGTTCCCGTACTTCAATTGCCTTCTCATAAGCCGGAAGGAAATGGTCCAATTCAATAAGATCGAAAGGCGGAACCTGGAAGGGGGTTGAATATTCACTGAAGAATGGATTCTCTGAATCTTTCATATCATTGCCTGTTTGATTACAGCCTGCTGCCAATAATATTGAAACAGCCAGAACTGGTATTAGTCTCTTCATGATTGGTTGATTAGTTAATAGATGATTGAAATAAGCCCCAAAAATATAATTATGTTCTGATATTATGGTTGTTGGGGGACTGTTTTACAATACATATTATAATCATACAAGCCATCTCAATTTATTGTGGACCGACCAACGAGGTCAGTTTACCCACAATGTCAGCTAGATTGATTCTGTCTCTACGACTTTTGCCATGATATCCGCATATGGAATAAGCAGATATTTTTTGCCCTCAAACTCAGTTTCTGTTCCGGAATATTCCTTAAACAGAACTACATCTCCAAGAGAGATCTCTGCATTTTCAATATTGCTCAGTCCCACAACAGCAGCAGTCTTTGGTTTTTCTCTTGCTGTATCCGGGATTATAATTCCGGAAGCAGTTGTTTGTTCTGCGGCTTCGTCGGTTATGTCGAGAAGTACATTTTGATTAATGGGTTGTAACTCTTTCATTATAAATATATTAAAGTGATGATCTTTTTTACTCCTGTATTTCAAGCAGGCGGTTGATTTTTGTTTTATCAAATCCGACAATCATTTCTCCCCCGATCAATGTCTGGGGAACACCCTGTTGTCCGCTTCTGCGAACCATCTCCTGTGCTGCGGATTCATTTTTTGAAACATCGATATCCGAATAACGGATATTTTTTTTATTCAGGTATGATTTCAGTGTTGTACACCATGAACATGTCGGGGTTGAATAGACGGTAACCTGCTTTATCTTTCTACCCTCCTTTTCGGCTTTGGCTACATAGGCCGCATTGTCAAACAGGCCTTTGTAGTAGGATGCATCGTGTGCTCCTTTGTAGGAATTCTTCAATTCACTGCCTGAGAATTCAAGCAGGGTTGGAGCAGAACTTATTGAATATTCGACATGGATATCCCGCACAAAGCTTACATCAGTGGTAAATATCCCGATATCATTCGCCTCTTCAGATGCCTTCCCAAGATTATCAAATGCCCGGTCGCTCTGCTCTGAACCTTTTTTATAGATCAGAAGAAATGAGCGTTTTTCCGATGCCAGCTTAGTTTGCAGTTCTTCAAATGATTTTACTTCAAGATTATCCATAATATTATTAATTAAAGTATTCAAATATACAGATACGTTAACATTTACTGTGCCAAAAGGGATACAGGGAATTTTTGTCAGCCTGTCTGCAAACTTGTCAGTATTATGGGAATACTCTTTGGCGGTAGATTCTGATTCCTGCAGCAAGGAACACGAGATGATATACCAATGCAATCAGGTAATTCAGATGGTATGGAATGACGGAAAAACCAGGATCAAACATTTTGAAGATCCAGTATACCGGAATCAGCCCAAGGACATATTCGTACTGACCCTGTATAAAATAGCTAAGAGCGGGAAGGAACAATATAAAATTCAGTCCCTTCATCCATGTGGCACCTTCAATCTTATTCCGGGCAAATCCCACAATAAACAGGCTCATTACAGGTGCTGTCAGACAAATGGGTATGGAGGCAAGAAGAATCTTTACGAGAGGCCATTCGAGAATCCCGGTTGTTGCAATCAAGATAGTTATAAATGTGTATGAAACGACAGTTATGAACAGAAGGCGGATCAGAATAAACTCCATTGATGAAACAGGCAGAATCCGAATAGCAGTTACCACATCCTGATCTTTTTCATCAAGCATGATAAAGGAATATATGAAAGCGGGAAACACTGCGGTCACAAGACAGAAAGTTCCCAGCAGCAGACTAGAATAGGGTTCAACCGCAGGAAAAATTTTGGTTAGAGCCGGGAGACCGAATCGCAATAAGGCAATAAATATCAGGGGAACAGCAAGCATCACATAGAGAATAGGATCCCTGAAGATCAGCTTTGTGTCATTCTGAATATAGTGAATTATCCTGCTCATGAATTACTTGATATGATAATGTGTCGACGGAAAGAATATGCTGCATATGAATAACTAAAAAGCAGGCAAATTGGAAGGTAGACAAGAGAATAAACCAGGTCGGCAGTTCCTATGGAATGAAAAGAACCCCAGATAAGATTCAGTGTGGCCTGTGTTGGAAGCAGATATAGAATCCAGCTATTCGTCAGTCCGAAAAAGTTCAGAAGAGGCAATGCCAATGGAGTGAGGAACATGGGTACTATTATAATGTACTGGTTGAAAGTCTTAATCCTGGAGGCTCCTGCAAAACCAAGAAGTGTAACGATGGCAGAGGTTAGGAAAACGGAAGATATAAACAGGATATAGTTGAATCTGATACCATGACCGGCCATTGCCATTGCCAGGGCACAAACCGTGGCAATGAGTCCCAGGCTAATCACTTTGGAGAAGAGGTATTCCGGGATTCTCAGGGGACTAACCACTATCGCATCGAGGGTGTTTGATCCTTTTTCAAATAGCACGAGTGCGCCAATAAAAATATATCCAAGCATGGCGGGATCTGTAAATATCAAAAGGATAAGGATCTCGTCAAATACTCCCTTGACCAGTAATTTAAAAATGGCGATGTAAAGTACTGTTACGATTACGGCAACAGTCAGGATCTGGTATTTAACCTGCAGCCGAAGATCCCATAACACTGCACGAAACAATCTCCCCAAATTCATATCACACAAGATTTTTCCCTGTGATTTTAATAAAAACTTCATCCAGGCTGGCTTCCTGGGAATGTATTGATATCACCTCGCAGTTTTTAACAATTTCAAGAAAACGTGAATCCTTACCCAGATTCGCAATAGGGAACTCCTCAACTTTTGCGGCTCTCCCGTTTTCTGAATATTCTACCCTGACCTTTGGTTTTCCATGCTTGAGTTTTAATTTTTTTGGAGTTTCGGTAATCATAAGTTCCCCATCAACAATAAATGAAATCCGGTCGCATAATTCATCCGCATCATGCATATTGTGTGTGGTAATGAATATAGTTTTTCCCTTTGCTTTCTGATCGAGGATAATATCTTTTAGTATTCTGGCATTCACCGGATCAAGTCCCGAGGTAGGTTCATCAAGAAAAAGGATATCCGGGTCATGCATCAGGGCGCGAATAAAATTAAGTCGGACGTAACTACTCAGGTCTCAAAGGCTAAGTTTTAGTTTATGAGAATCAAAAAAAGTAAATCCGTTTTTATTACAGGTGTCGAAGATGGATCGGATTACCGCATAGGATTGTATCCCTTGTGGAGACTTAAACATAGTTGATACTTT
>DRHS01000136.1 GCA_011053095.1 Bacteroides sp. | reverse complement strand
TTTGTACCTTTGTTCCATTGTGAGATGGCAATAACTTTTCTTTGTCATTTTGCAACGATTAATATTTTTTAGCACTTCAAAGATAAGCGAGCTCGCTCGCTTATCTTTGATCTCTAATCGTCGCACTTACTAATTGAATTTTCGAAAGCAGATTTCATCAAATCCTTACAAGTTCAAGGTCATAATATCTTAATGACAGGTGATGGATTAAATGATGCCGGGGCACTTATGCAGAGCGATGTTGCTTTGACGATTGCTGATAAGGTATATCATTTTTCACCTGCAAGCGATGCGGTCCTTGAAGCAAATCAGTTTCAGAATCTGGCCAAATTTATCCGGTTTGCAAAAACATCAATACTCATTGTTAAGCTAAGTTTTTTAATGTCATTCCTGTATAACATAATTGGGATTAGTTTTGCTATTTCCGGAAATCTTTCACCAATTATTGCCGCTATCCTTATGCCGATAAGTTCCGTTTCAGTGGTTGCCTTCGCCACTTTTACCACCCGGGCATCAAGTAAATACTACAGGGCATGCGAAAGGACTCCCTCATAGAAGGTCTTAAAACTGCGGGCGTCTTTGCCTGTAACAATTTTAACATCATCATTGGTGAAGTTTCCCCAGCCTTCTGAATAGGCTTTGGAATAGTCCATCATAACCTGGGCACCCCATTCACCCCAGCCAGCTTTTAAAATAAAATCACCCACTGCCTCGATTGGAATGGGAACGTACTCTACAGGACTGCCTCCGGCTTCACTCATGATTTCAGCTATTCTGGAGAACGAAATTGACTCCGGACCCGTAGGTGTGTAAATCATATTTCCATGTCCCCCATTCAAAAGAATCGATGCAAAACTATCTGCAATATCCCTGGTGTCTACCAATCCAAGCTTCCCATCACCCATGCCCAAATACATTTTACCTTCCGCCTTTAGACTTTCAACGCTCATAAAGGAATTTTGCATGAAGTAGTGAGGTCGCAGAATAGTATAGGTAAGTCCGGAATTAATAACAGCCTTATCGCTTTCATAATGGAGCTTTCCGTTTTCAGTTGGTGCATCCGGAGCTGCTCCTATGGCAGATAGTCTGACATAATGTGGGCTTCCGGATTTCTGAGCTGCACTTAATATGGCATTACCCTGAACTATGGCCTCGGGACCGGCCGGTGTTATGGCCAATACGGCATCAACACCTTCGGCTGCTTTGTTTAAGGCTTCCTGATTATTAAAATCGCCTTCAAAAAGAACCGCTCCCTTGTCAGCAAAATGCTTAGCTTTTTCCTTGGTTCGAACATAAAGATGGACGGTTGCTCCTCCTTCGAGGAGTTGGGGTATAACTGATCCGGCGACGGTTCCGGTAGCGCCGGTAACAAGAATTTTCTTACTCATAATAATGGTTTTAGATTTGACAACTATCAATAATAACCATTACTGAACAATAAAAGACCTATGTGTCTTTTTTTAGGATTGCTTTAACAATTGACCTGCTTCGTGGGAATTGGTATAAATCGGCTAAGTGTGTTTATGGAGCATTGGTAGGATCCCAGCCGGTGACAAGATTCTCATTTAAGCCATCAAGAATTTCAATATCTTCTGCTGAAAGATTAAAATCATATACTGCCGCATTTTCAATGATCCGGTTCTGGTGAACAGATTTCGGCAGTACAATGAAATCTTTCTGAAGAGACCATCGGATTAATATCTGGGCAGTAGTTTTGTTGTATTTGCCGGCAATCTCGATCAGCCGGTGGTCTTCCAGTTTTTGACCTTGTGTCAGGGGGCTATAGGCTTCGATCTTTATATCCCTCTTCCTGCAGAGTTTGATTGTTTCTATTCTAAGCAGGTAGTTATAGGGACTCATTTCAATCTGGTTTATGGCCGGTACTGTCTCTGAATTCTCCAATAATTCTTCAAGATGGTGAACCATGTAATTGCTTACACCAATAGCGCGGCACCTTCCTTCCGATAACAACTTTTCCATTGCCCGCCAGGATTCCAGCCTCAGGTCTTCCACGGGCCAGTGAATCAGGTAGAGGTCAACATAATCCAGGTTCATCCTCTCCAGGCTTTTCTCGCAGGCAGCCAGGGTCGGCTCGTAGCCCTGGTCTGCATTCCAGAGTTTGGTCGTAATGAAAATCTCTTCCCTTGGGATTCCGCTTCCGGCAACAGCTATACCAACATCCGGTTCATTCCGGTAGACCCGAGCTGTGTCAATATGTCTGTAACCCGCATTAAGTGCGTGCCTTACTGCATTTCGGGTTACTTCCCCTATGGGACTCTGATACACTCCCAGTCCCACAACAGGAATTTCCACCCCATTATTCAATAAAATTCGTGTTTTTATATCCATGTTTTGATTATTCAGGCAACCACATATCTCCCCGGGTCAGTCCACATTCCTCGACCATAAGAAGTGCATATTCCATTCTTCCCAGGTCATCGATCCCGGCATTGTTGGTTCCTAATGTGAATTTTACTCCGGCTTCCTTTGCCCTTTTGAGGTAGGCAGGGCTCGGAATTCTTCTCCGACAGTTGATTTCCAGGGGTACCTGGTTGTCCACCAGTGCTTTTATTACCCTGTCCATTCTTTCAGGTGTCCACAGCTCATCATACCTGGAGCTGATTTCATCCGGAAGGTAGGTCGGGTTTACATGTATGTCAATGGGTTCATTTGACAGGATTTCCACAATATTCTCTACTAGCTGTTCCATAAAATCCTGTGGATCACCCACCTCTGTCTCTTCTGGAATCCACAGGCGCATGCGTTTACCATTAGTATTGGTCCATGTCATGCCATCGGTAAACGCATAGTCAAACTTTGAAATCGTTTCCGGGGAAAACATATCCAGCCATTCTCTTCCCTCGGCCTGCATTGCATGCCATGTGTGGGACGGAAGAACATTTGAAGCCAGGTATTCTTCAACTTCCGCATCTGTTTCCAATCCCATTTCTAATCCGCAGTTTACAGCGTAACCATAAGTAAATCCGTACTTACGCGCATTTGCCTGAGCAGCCTCTAGAGTGAGGTCCCTTTTCAGATGCACATGAAGGTCTACAAGCGGAAAATTTCCGGCCCCCAGATCTATAAGCAGCTTCTCGAACTCCTCATCGTTCTGTGCCTCCCCCGGTGTCTCAATGTCATCCGGAAGAGTTTTGACCTTAATGTTTTTATAATAAACCTTGCTATCAGGATCGTGGCATTGAAGCGCAAAAGTACCCGAAGACAAAAGTCTTCCCGGCATATTTGCCGGACGATAGGTGTTTTCAGGCTCTGTATACTCACATATTAATTGATCGTTTATATAGGTAAATATGGTCTTCCCTTTTACCACAATGTGATACCTGAACCATTCCCCGTCTTCAACCGGAGATTTCCATGTGTTTCGGACCGCATAGATACTACCTGTCATTTTGTTTTCAGACTTACCGGGATCCGCATTTCGCTTTGAGCTGAACACCTGGCATTCATATCCCTTTACAGGCCATCCTTCTTCCTGAAATTCTGTGTGGAAATAGATCCCGGAATTTGCATGCGATTCCGTTTTCACATCTGCCAGAAGTTCAAAATTTTTGAAATTATGATCCTTGATTTCACCGGAATAATAGAGATGGGATCGGGAACCATTGGTTGCTATCGCCCCGTCTTCTATGGTCCAGGAATCTGCGTTTTCACTTGCTGTCCAGCCATCCAGTGTCTCCCCGTCAAAAAGACTGATCCACTCGTCGGAAGAACAGCTTCCCATAAGCAGGGCAAGGCTTATGATTATAAATGTGTTTTTCATTGATGTAACTGTTTAGTTAATAATTATTATATCTGTGGTTGCCTTCCGGCCATCTTAAACATGTTGGATCAGGTCGGGGGGTATTTCCCGGATCCTTGCAATGTCGTTGATTTTTTCTCTGATGTTAAAATTCATGGCGCAACTCACCTGGCATGCCATGCAATCTTTACACGGCTCCCCGGAAAGATTGGCAAGATCAATGGTCTGCCTGGCCTGTTCAAGGTTTTTATAGCCGTAAGCGTACATATAAGATCTCATAATGGTGGGGATGTCAAGGTTTTCCGGACACTGGGAAATACATTCATGGCACTGCTGGCAGTAGAGTCCCGAAGCAAGATCCTCCGAAGGGGGATTCAAATCGTTTTTCTCCTTTTCGGTTAATTCCATCTCCCCCATAATTGCAAGGTCCTTATCGAGATGGTCATAATTAGCACAATCCGGTATAACAGTATGAATATTCTCATTCTGCAGGACCCATTTCAGGGCCGCTATAGTATTAATGGGCTGTGTTTTCTCCTTATCCCAGTATGCTCCTGCCATGTTTTTCATGCCAATGATGCCCAGTCCCGCATCAGCCGCATACTGCAAGGCTTCTTCAGTTTCTTTAATGTTTGTCTTCCTGAAATTATATGCTACCGTCACAACATCATAAACACCCGTATCCACAGCTGCACGTATTGCTTCCGGTTCGAAGCTGTGTGTTGCAAGTCCCAGGTAACTTGCCTTGCCCTCATCCTTAAATTTTTTTACAGCCTCCAGTACGGGCTCGTAAAAAACGGATTGGCGTGTAGCCCCAAAGCCAACGCTGAGTATGTCAATATAATCTACCTGCAGTCTTTTCAGGCATCCATGGGTATGCTCCATGAAAACCTCAATATCTGTATCATCCTTAAACAAACCGTTCTTATAGTCAATCGAAATACCTGTTGGAGTGCCGGTCATCAGCATATATGAATCCCTGGGCCTGTCCTTCAGGGCTTCCGCTATCATTTTCTCATTATTCCCGTTCTGATAATACTCTGAGGTTGCAAACAATTTCACCCCTTTGTCGTATGCTGCCCTGACAAGATTAGGATTTGAGGTATTCCCGGTGCCCATACTGACAACCGGGATTTTAATTCCTGTTTTGCCAAGGGTGCGGTAAACAAATTCGGGGTTTTTGTCAGTGTTTAGTTGTCGGGGGACTTCAGATATTGACTTTCCGGCGAGTCCCGCCCCGGTGACGGCAATCAAGCCGTTCTTTAAAAAGTTTCTGCGGTTTTGCATATCTACCTGGTATTAATACACAATTTACGACAATTTGGGACCTAAACACTTAGTACCTGTGCTATATCCTCTGCATAGCCTGTACCTGCCTCTGCGTAAAGATTGTAGGCAACATGTACCCCGGCCTTTTTCAGTTCTTCCATTTCATCTTCAAACCTGGAAAGAGCTGCAATTTTTATATGGGTCTTGTCCAGCTGGGTGATCACCTGCATGTGAGTGGCATGTTGCGTAGTTGCCAGGATAGCCATGCGTATCTTATCGGAGAGTTGTATCCTCTGCCAGAACTCAATGTCTGTAACATCTCCAAGCAGGACGTTTCGATTTGCTGATACATGTTGTTGCACTGTCTCCAGGTCCTGGTCAATGCCCAGCACTTTAAGTCCATGCTTTTCGCTAAGGGTATTAAACACTGCCGTACCGGTTCGTCCCATGCCCAGAACAATAATTTCAGCATCCCCGGTTTCAATTGGTTCGTCCTCCAGCAGGCGCTTTTTCGTTTCCAGGCGTGCCAGCCTTGTTTGCCAGCGTGCAAAAAGTGATTCAGCCTTCATGTTAAGTGGAGAAGCTATGATGAAAGTCAAAGACAGAGCAATGGCGAAAATTACCATCCATTCCGGGTCAATCCATCCATTTGCTATGCCGGCAGCCCCGACTATCAATCCAAATTCACTGTAATTTGCGAGGTTTAATGAAGCAAGGGTAGAGGTTCTTGCCCTTAGCTTGAACCTTGTCAACAGCAAAAAGAAGAGAATGATTTTCAAGGGCATTATCAATGTGAGCAACACTGAAACACCCAGGGCTTCCAGGTCCGGCAAACCAGAAAGGCCTATAGTTAGAAAAAAACCAACAAGAAATAGGTCTTTAAAGCTCAGCATTGAATTGCTGAGCTCTTTTGCCTTGGGATGGCCCGATAATAAAACTCCAATAACTAGGGCCCCAAGATCTGGTTTCAATCCCACCAATCCAAAAAGAAAGGCCCCTCCAAAGGGAATAAGCAAACCCAGTAATACCAATAGCTCCCCGTGACCGGATTTACTGATAATTAGTGACAGTGGAGATTTTTTCAGCAAAATTGGGATGATCAGCAAGGAAAGCAGGGCGAGGGACCAGGGTGAAGGTGGTTTTCCGGAAGTAACGGTAAGGAAGATAACAGCGAACAGGTCCTGCATTATTAATATGCCAATTGCTATACGTCCATTCGATGAAGACATTGAACCGCTTTCCTCCAGAATTTTTACGGCAAAAACCGTACTGGAGAAACTAAGCGCAAATGCTATCAGCGCCGAAGCACCCAAGCTCAATCCATCAAATAATGACAGTCCCAAGAGTCCCAGGGCAAAAATTCCAAGGCCGAAAACAATAACCGTGATCACCATATGAAGTGATGCAGTGACCCATATTGCCGGTTGAAAAAGGCTTTTAATCTTAAGTTTCAGTCCAATGCTGAACAACAAGAGGTATACCCCTAAATCTGCAACCCGGTCAAGTGTTTCTCCCCCTTCAACACCCATTAAATTTAGTGCGAAGCCTGCAAGCAAAAATCCGATGAGAGGGGGTAAGCCCATTTGCTTTACCGTAAAACCAAGCACAAAAGCGACGATTATCCAGATTGGGTCCATTCTGTTCAGTATTTAATTTTTGTTACCACTACTTTGTTTTCCTTTTTTATTATCCCGTAAATATATTCCTTGCCCTCCTTTATCTCATAGGCAATGCCCTGTCCATATGATCCAACAGGGATAGTCGCCATCCAGTTTAGGGAATAGCCCTTCTTCGGGAATTCAAGCAGATAAACTTCAAAATTGTCATGTCCGGTACATAGTATTTTCCCGTCCTGAAGGATTACTCCCCCTGAACTGCTTTTAGACTCATACCTGGTAATAAGTTCCTTTGGGAATACCCAGGACTCAACCTGTCTCCACTGCCGGTCAAATTTTACCAGCCGGGTCCAGGCATTCGTTTTTCCCGGTTCACTACCCCTTCCCGTATAATGGGCAAATGCAACAAACATATAACCATCGTAATCATCCATCCAGGTAGCGGATCCGTTTAAAATACCAAAACTGTGATTGTCGATGTGTTTAAGTGTCCCCGGATCAAAAATCTCAATGGAACTGGCCATTGGGAAATCGGGGTAATTGGAGTTGACCACATACAGTTTTCCATTTATGATCGTACCGCTGTTTAGGTGATGAAGAATCGAATCCTCATCTTCCCAGGTTCCGACCAAATTGCCATCGCTTTTTTGGTGTTTTGTAATACTGGAGTTGTTTATTACATAGAAGTGCAGCGAATCAACAGCTACTCCCTGTCTTGACTGGGGCACATCATACGTTCTGATAATCGATGCATCTTCTTTTTGAGCTTGCAACGGATACCATAATACGAAGGAAACTAAAAGAAAACCAAGAATTCTATGCATCAGGTTCAGTTTATTCGGATTTTGATTACAATTATTCCCTACAGGGCCAAGTGATTATTCATCAACGTACCGCCTGGCAAAACGTATAATATATGGCCATTTAGAACCGGTCGTGTGTCCACCTTCATGTTGGTTAAATATAGGATAAAACCTTCAATTTCGTTCCCGGTACCAGTACACTTAAATTCTTGACCTGGTGATTGGTGTATTAGAGATTGAACCAGTAATTCAGCTTGATGGCCAATGCCCTGTTTTTGGGTCCCCAGAATTCAACTGCATAATTATCTGTATAAACGATATACAGGTCAGACATGGGTTGGAACCGCCACTGGAACCTGCTGTTGATATTGAAATTATCGTCTTGGGTATTGTACTGGAGGAATGTGGTCCAGAAAACCGATCTTGAGAAATTGATTTCGATTCTTGGATTGATCAGGAACAAATTATCACTGCCGAAAGGGTCAGGAAACTTCAGGTCATTCTTCTCAACTGTAACCGAAAAATTACCCCAGGGTTGAGCCCTGTATTTGATCCCCAACCTGTACTGAGCTCGTGTTCCACTATAGAATGTTCCATAAGAGATTCCCCCCTCTATGCTGAACAATCTCCGCTGATCAGTTGTATAACGTGTTTCGGCCAGATCATTAATGTAGATTCCCGCCGGAAGGGGTTCCTCATCTATAAAAGTAAAAGGGAACAGAAGATCCACAATAGTGCGGTTCACAGAAAGCTGTAATGAGCTTGTGGAAGCAAAATTCAGTGCATATCCACCTTCAATTTCGGTGTTCAAATTGGAAAACGCTGTATCAAAATCAAAGATATGCCTTGCCTTGAATTCATGTGATATAATCTTATCATTTGACTCTGAATAAAGGGTGTATGAGAACCGTGTAAACCAATGATTCATACCAATCCTTATGGTGGTATCCCTGATTGCATCATAATATTCCTGTCCCCGTATATATCCCAGGTCCGCTTTATAATTCTTACCCAGACCCGACAGGTTGGAATAGACACTGATGTTCCGGTTATCATACCCAATACCTGAGCTGTAGAAATAATCCTTGG
>DRHS01000135.1 GCA_011053095.1 Bacteroides sp. | reverse complement strand
TGGAACGCCATTTCGGGTGATCTGACCCGAAACCAGGAAAGACTCAGCCTGCCCATCATGGGAAGGCAGCAGAGCTGGGACAATGCATGGGATATCTGGGCAATGTCAACCTATAACACCATTACATCACTGGCCGAATCTCCACTGCAAGAGGGACTGATTTATGCAGGAACCGATGACGGAACTATACAGGTTACGGAAGACGGGGGAGAGAACTGGAGGAAACTTGAGGTTGGAAGTATAAAGAATGTTCCGGCCACAGCTTTTGTAAATGATATTCGAGCCGATCTGTTTGATGCCAAAACGGTCTACCTGGCGATGGACAATCACAAATTCGGTGATTTCAAACCATATCTTTTTAAAAGTACGGATGCCGGCCGCACCTGGAGCTCAATCAGTGGTGATTTGCCTGCGAGACACCTGGTCTGGAGGGTCGTCCAGGATCATGTTGTGAAGGATCTGATGTTCGCCGCGACCGAGTATGGTATTTTCTTTACCCCTGACGGGGGAAGCAAATGGATCAAGTTAAAAGGGGGTGTTCCGACCATATCATTCAGGGATATAACCATTCAACGCAGGGAGAATGACCTGGTGGGTGCATCTTTTGGCCGGGGTTTCTTTGTTCTTGATGATTATTCTGCGTTGAGGGAAGTGGCAACTGATGGACTCGGAAATGAGGCTGACCTGTTCCCCGTTAAGGATGCCTGGTGGTTTTATCCCCAGGAAAGGTGGGTAAATGGTGGCGATAAATATATCGCTAAGAATCCGCCGACGGGAGCTGTTTTTACGTATTATCTGCCTGAAAGCCTTAAGACCATGAAGTCGGAACGGCAGGAAAAGGAAAAGAAGCTAAACAAGGCGGGAACAGATATCCCCTTCCCCGGATGGGAAAAACTTGACGAGGAAAAAAGCCAGAAAGCCCCGGAAATAAGGTTTACAGTCAGGGATGCAAACGGCAGTCTGGTAAATACTGTAAAAGGTAAAACTACCAAGGGAATAAACCGGGTAGAATGGAATATGAGTTATGCTTCAAAAATGGGTATAAAGCTTGGAGTGGCGGCCTCATCCTGGGGCCCGCTGGTAGTACCAGGAACCTATACTGTAAGCCTCTCGAAATTTGTAGATGGTGAATCAACTGAGTTGTCCGGTCCCCAGTCCTTCACACTGACACCCTTACGTAAGGGAGCCCTCGAAGGAGCATCAAACCAGGAAAGGCTGGCTTTCTATAAGGAAATGGAGAACTACCAGCAGGATTATCTGGCAACCTCAATGGAATTTAGCAAAAGCCGGGAAAAGGTTGATGCAATGCTGGCAGCAGTTTTACGAGTGGACAGGGAAACTGTTGACCTGGAAAAACGGATACTTCAGGCTGACAAACAGTTTTATATTCTTAATACCAAATTCTTTGGGAGTCCTTCAGCAAACCAGATAGGAGAGAAGGTCTCACCAACACCTGGCGAAAGACTTGGGGTAGCCTCAAGCGGAATTTCGACAAGTTATGGTCCCACAGAGCTTCACAAGCAATCCCTGGCGGTCGGAATTTCGGAACTTGCAAAGATCAAATCAGACCTGGCTGAACTCGTAGAAACTGTGCTTCCCCAGCTTGAAAATGAGCTAAAGGAAGCCGGTGCACCATGGATTGAAGGACAGGGACTGATTAAGGATTAGTGAGTCGCTTCTTCCATCCAGAACCTATGGGTATGGAGCCGGTTTTTAGATAAGCAAACGTCATATTGCATTGCTTTTTTAACATTGTTATAGTGACAATAATATTCAGGTTTTCTAGCTTTACGGTTTTATACTTTTACAACAGATGAACATTCTTTATTACAGGGATTTAAACTACACGAAAGTAAAAAAGCAGTTTGAAAAGACGCTCGGTTTTTTAAAAGCAGGAAATTTTTCCTCAGCCGAAGTAAAGAAAATGGGTGTCAACGGGTATTACCGGGCAAAACTGGATTACGAGAACAGATTACTTTTCAAATTTGCATGGTATAATGATCAGTATTACCTGCTGCTGCTTGAAGTAATCCACAATCACGAATATGAAAAGTCCCGTTTCCTGCGCGGGGCAAAAATTGACGAAAGCAAGCTGGAATTAATTCAGTCCGCGGAGGAGGTCGGTGAACTCAATCGTGAAGAATTGGTTTATGCAAATCCCAAATCGGTACATTTTCACCTGCTCGATAAAGTCATCTCATTCGATCAGGATCAGGAAAGGCTGTTCAGGTTGAAGCCTCCCGTGATCATTATCGGTTCGGCAGGAAGCGGCAAGACAGTACTTACCCTGGAGAAGCTTAAAACCCTCAAAGGCGATGTATTGTATGTCACACTTTCTCCGTTTCTTGTTGAGAACTCGGCTTCCCTTTATTATTCCAATCATTATGAAAATGACAAGCAGGAAATAGATTTTCTTTCCTATAAAGAATTTCTTGAAACCCTCCGGATCATCAAGGGCCGTGAGCTTGATTACTACGCATTTGAGAAGTGGCTGCATCCACGCAGTCATTCCTTTGGAATAAAGGATCCCCATAAATTATTTGAAGAGTTCCGGGGAGTCCTGACCGGGAAGGATATCACCAGAGAGTACCTGGGTCTGGAAGACTACCAGGATTTGGGAATCAAACAATCCATCTTTTTATCGGATGAACGGAAAAAAGTATATACCGCTTTTCAGAAGTACATTGAGTTTATCGTGGAAAATGATATGTATGACCTGAATATGGTTAGCTACCGCTGGCTGGAGTACTGTAAACCCAGATATGATTTCATAGTCATCGACGAAGTGCAGGATTTCACTAATATCCAGTTGTTTATCCTGCTTAAGTCCCTCAAAAATGAAAACAATTTCATCCTCTGCGGAGATTCAAACCAGAATGTCCACCCGAATTTTTTCTCGTGGACAAATGTAAAAACAATGTTTTACAAACATGAATTCAGCGGAAATGAGATACATATACTCAGGTCCAATTACAGGAATTCACCCGGTATTACAGGCATCGCCAATAAACTGCTAAAAATTAAAAATGCCCGTTTCGGGTCCATTGACAGGGAAAGCACCTACCTGGTGGAATCGGTCGCCGACAACAAAGGAGAAGTTCACCTGTTAACCGACAGCGCTAAGATCCGGCAGCAGTTGAATGAAAGCACCATGCGGTCAACACAATATGCCGTACTGGTAATGAAACCGGAAGATAAAACCGGGGCTAGAAAAATATTTAAAACCCCCCTGGTGTTTTCTGTTCAGGAAGCAAAAGGCCTGGAATACCAGAACATTATTATCCTGAACTTTGTAAGCGGCAGCAGCGGGGAGTTTCGTGAGATCACAAAAGGAGTCGGCATTGAACAGATCCGGGATGATTCGATTTCTTACTCCAGGGGGAAAGACAAATCCGATAAATCGCCTGAGGCCTATAAAATATTCATTAATTCCCTGTATGTGGCGATAACCCGGGCGATTGAAAATCTGTATATTCTGGAAGCCTCCGAAAAGCACGAGATCCTTGGGCTTCTCGGGCTGGCGAAAATCAGGGATAAAGTCAATCTCCAAATGGAAGTATCCTCACTTGATGATTGGAAAGATGAAGCCAGAAAACTGGATATGCAGGGAAAGAAAGAACAGGCCGAGGAAATCAGGAAATCAATCCTGGAGGTACGAGAGCCGGAATGGAAACCACTGACACCGACTCGTATTGATGAACTGAAGAAAGAGGCCCTTGATCCGGATTTTTACAATAAAAAAGCCAAGGACCAGTTGTTTCACTATTCCATCATTTATGGTGATTTCGATTGCATTGACAAGCTTTCTGAATTGAAGTACAGGAAAGCTGACCGCTATGAGAAGGAATGGCAGCCTATTCAAAGAAAATATTTCAGCCAGTACGACAAGGACGATGTTAATTGGGTTGAACAAAACATCATGAAATATGGTGTGGATTACCGTGACCGGTTTAATTTTACACCACTGTTTCCGGCGGTTCATTCGGGCAGTAAAAAAATCCTGGATCTGCTTATCCGGTATAATGCAGATTCTTCCCTGCAGGACAGCAACGGAAGAATTTCTCTGCAAATAGCATTGCAACAATCCTATAAGAGGCCAGAATACCTTCAAATACTTAAACCGGTTTTTGACTATCTGGTTACCGACCATGTAAAGATCATGGTTGACGAACGGATGATAAAAATCGATAATCACAAAATCGAGTACTTTTTGCTGAACTTCTTTATTCCACTGCAATCTGATATCATCGATGAATGTGGCGACCATTTTCTGGCATTCAGGGGTGTTCAGGCCGGTGTTATTCGTGATACGGTCAGGGAATATCCGGTTACCTTCCTGCCGGAATTCAGAAAAAAGCGTGCTTATCTTTCAGCCAATCTTTCGAAGCATGAGGTCAACAGCCGAAATCCCTATAACAAGAAACTGTTTAAAAGGCTCTACAGGGGATACTATGCTTTAAATCCAGATCTCGCTGTCTGGGTCAATGATGAATGGAAGAATGTTTATGAAATGATGAAATCGGTTGAAGTTAAAGTTCCCACGCAGGAGGAAAAAGAACAATGGCTCGAAGAATATAATAGGAAATTAAGGGAACAGGGGCACTGGGATAATGATGAATTTGATAATGATCCCTGGTACGAGGATTCTGATGAATATTTTGATGAAGCTACCGATCCAAAAGGAATCCATGCGATGATCGATGAATATCACAAAGAAAAAGCTGACGGTTCTGAGTTGAAAGACAAGGAATTTAATAAAAGTGGAATGGAATATGTGAAAAGCCTGCATAAAGAAGCTGAAGAAACAGAGAAAAAAGATCCTCCTAAGAAACAGGATCCACCTGGTACCCAGATCAAATTACCCTTTTAATGACATGTGAACAGCATTCCGGCTTCCGGTCAGTTCCTGATACCCGGCAGTCTGAAGTCATTTTACTCACTGGTCTGCCATATCCTTATCTATCAGCCATTTCCAGAGTGGTTGAATGATGATTGTCTGGTTGTTGACAGTGATTTTACCTTCTTCATCAAGGGTGATGATGGTTCCTTTAGGAAGCTTGTATTTATTCATTGAGTATTTAAGACCTTCCACTTCCCTTTTTTTTGTAGTTTCTTCTTCCAGGGAGAGGGTAACCTGTATGGCCTGTGTTATACATTCTTTTTCTTTTATGAGAAAGTCGCATTCTTTTCCTTCTTTATTGTAACAGGTATCAATTTCTCTTCTTTTGAGTTCCAGGAAGACGGAGTTTTCCATGATTCGTCCTTTGTCCTGGCTGGTTTTGAATGAGGTACTATTGATAAGGCCTGTGTCTATACCATATATTTTCTTGCTTCTTGCCTGTTGTTTTACAAATGATTCATGGTATTGGGGCAATTGGAAGAGAAGATATATTTCCTCGCACCAGTCTTGATATAAATAAAGATGGTCTTTACTTAATTTGTACCCCTGGCTTTTAAGTTCCTGATAAGTTTTGTGGATGGATGATTCCCGTGCGGTGTTTGAGAGCATCTTCTTGATGTATTGTTTGAGTGCGTTGTGGTTGGATATATCGTATCTTTCTATTAGATCGCGGTAGATCATGACATCAAGGTATGCTTTGAGTATTTTCGCTCTTGTGGGTGCTGATTGTCCAATGGTTTCAGGGTACCCTCCTTCTTCGAGGTAGAGTTTCAGTTCTCTTCTGAGTAATGCTTTATCTCTGGTGGTATTCTGCCTTTCAGGATGGTATCCTTTATGGAGGAGGTATTCTCTGAATGAGAACGGGTAAAGTTCATAGCCTATGGTTCTTCCTCTGAGTGCCGTGGCGATTTCTTTGCTGAGAAATCTCGAGTTGCTGCCTGTGATGAAAATGTGCTGGTTTTTGTTTTCATGAAGTCTTCTGATGAATAATTCCCAGCCGGGGATTTCCTGTATCTCATCAAAGAAGAACCAGCAGTTTTTTGTTTCCGCTTCCGGGTAAAGTTCTGCATGTGCCTCGAGCAGGATCTGGAAGATCTTACTCTCCCGGGGAATTCTTTCATCTTCGAAATTAATATAGATTATGTTATTCTTTGGAATTCCATCTTTAATCAGGTCTTCTATGATCTGTTTAAGCAGGGTAGTTTTTCCAGTTCTTCTCCCACCGATGATGGTGGTGATCGCCTGGTTGTTTGTAGGAGGTTGCTGTTCTCTCCTTGTACCTGTCTGGACTTCGTCTTCCAGGAATTCTACGAGGATGGTTCTGAATAAATCGATACTCATTATTTCATTAAATCGATGAAACAAATATAAGAAAATATCCTTAAAGCAAGGAAATAATAATTAAGATTATATCCTGATATGCTATCCGTTCCTGGTAATATTTCTGATTGAGATGCGGTATACTATGTAACGAACCCCGGACGAGAAGGCAGGAATATGGTTATAAGTCTCGGAGAGTAAGCTTATTCGGCAGGTTTCTTGTTATATAATTAGAAAATTACTCCTTCAACTGTTTTTTCAAGCTCCCTTGCCTGGCTTATAAACTCATCTACATTCATTTCAGTATAATATAAGAGTCCATGCGTTGCCTTTAAAAGGAGTTTGTCATTTTTGTAGAAGAATTCCTTGCCCATCAGCAATTGTATCTGCTTTAATTGCTCAACCCAGATTTTCTGGGCCAGAAGGCTGAATTTTCCATCGAATTCATAGCTCGGAAATGAGGCATTCACCTGGCTTATATAACAGTTGGTAAAGGATTTGTCGAGGATTGATAGTGAGTTCAAGGATACAGGGACAATAACATTAACATCTGCGGGATGGAACCTGTACCAGACATTCCGGTATCCGACTATCCGCAGTTTTGAAGTATCCTCCTCTTTGCTCCATTCCCTGACAGCAGCTGCGATGGCCTGGAGGACCTTGTAATGTGTATCCGGTCCGCTTCCTTCCGGATCAAAGGCAAGGCTGATAATGGTGGGCTTGTATTTTCTGAGTTCTTCAAGGATGGGCTCCACATCCCGGCTCCTGTCTGGTTGTTCGGTAAAAATATCGCCCTTATAAAAGCCAAGCCTCAGGTGATGTACATTTTTAACCTGCTCACCATAATGGGCCCAGATCAGTTCTTCTTCAAACTCCCTGATCATTCCTTTAAGCTTCTGTATTTTAGGTGGATTTTTACTTCCGTCGTAGCTTTTCCTGAGGATTGAAAGAATCTCGTCAATGGTATAATATAGCTTTTCTGCATTTTCTACCTCCCAGACCTCTGCGACTGCCCTGACCATCCTGTGGGAAATGGCCCTTCTTCTCTCGGTATTATTCTCAGCCGCTATATTATCGAGATAATGGTAGACATCCTTATCCCAGTTGTGTTTAAATCCCTCCTGGAAGAAATCTGGATTTGCAGTCATCTGAATCTGTGATTCATTTATAAACCGCTTGACATCGATCAGAAGGAATATGACAAAAACATTGGTTACAGCTGTAAAACCGGAGGTAAGAACCGAGAAATGAAATTCATTGGATGCATCCCTCAGCTGACGGTTAATATGGGGCATTATACCCAGCATGATATCATCATGGTGTGGACCGGTATGGTAAAAGACCTGCTTGCTCTCCTTTTCCATTCCTTTCCGGATCTTTTCCTGGATTGATTCCTTTACTTTTTTAACGGTATTCTCATCAAGGTTGGGGATGAGACTGCAGTAAGGATCTTTCTTAAGGTCATCCATTACAAGGTGCTCACCGTATTTATCCAGATTATGACAGAGGTCAATTACCGCACGTTCGGTTTTTTTCTCTGACCAGTCACCGGTCTTGTAATAACTGTCTACACGGTCATGCAATTGGATTGCTGCTCCTGTTGTGAGGTAGAAGCGTGAATTTTTTAATTTTTGGAGCACGGTAGCCGGGTATTCACTCGACGGACCGCTTTCAAGGGACTCCCTAACTATGCCTGCTTTGGCTTCTCCTGCGGCGAATATGATGGCCACGGCTTCGGGATTATAGGTAATTGTTTCGAGTCCGATAGTTATTACTAGCCTGTTTCTTGATAATTCAATACCACCAAGGTCACTGGCCGCTACAGCCTGTGTTTCAAAGTTGGTAGGTGTTAGCCGGGTCGGGGAATGGTGATCGGATCCGCGGACGTTAAAGGCAATATGTCCGTCTGGTCCTATTCCCCCAAGGAAAAACCCAATTCCGCCCATCTCACGGATTTTTTCTTCATAACCCCGACACCAATCATTGATTTTTAGGATTGATTCCTGCTGGAGTTTTTCCACCTCATTCTGGGGTTCCCGGTATCTGAGGGACAGATCAATATTCAAATCTGGGAATACCTCTGAATAATGTTTTCCCCCGGCAAGTGGAATCTCATCAGAATTTATCAGCATGGCATTGCTTCGATCAAGTCCAAAGCCATCAATATAATACTGTTCAACGTAATTATAAAAGCTATTGTGCTGCTTTGGGGATATGGGGTAGAACTCGTCAATCTGCACAAAATGCAGTCCACTCAGATCCGGAGCTTTTCTGGCCTTCAATCCATAGGTTTTCCGTATCTCTCCCCCCTTTTTTGTGTCCCAGTTCTCAAGCAGGTACCTGGTGTAGGTGATAAAATATTCAGGTGTTTTTCCGGTTGGAAGACTAATCACACCATTTGGGTTTTCTGATACCCATTCAAGGAAACGCAGGGATGTCAGGAGTCCCAGCTTAGGAAAATTCTCCACCAGGACATATGGCAGATTGGTGGTTATCTCATATTCCCCGGCTACCTTGTAGAATGATTTCTCAACCTGTGAGAATGAAAATTTCATTGTCCTTTTGATTATGAATTAGTTTCTCTAATTATCAACCCTGAGCTTATCGAGCAACCTGAACAGAATGAATGTTCCCCCCGCTGCAATTACACCTGTGATAATCCCAGTTATCTGGTTCCCGTAGACAAAGCTGCCTATTGAAAACAGGGCTCCATATATAGCGATCAGGCCGAAGAACACCATAAGCAACTGCTTGGGCATTTCCCAGGCTTGGCCTTCCTCAGCTTCATTGATATTCCTTCCTTCAGAGGCAGCCTGCTCAATGACCTTTTTCCATCCGGGTCCACCAGGATGTGTCTTCTGATAAAAATTATAAAGGGTCTCCATTGTCTCAGGCTTTGTGACAAAAGTTGTTATCAGCCAGACAATCGTTGTACCCGATACAGCGATCAGCAGTTTTACTGTAAATGCATCCAGGTTGGTGGTTGTTACTGCTTCATCCGGAACAACAAATACAAGGACTACAGCGAAGGCGGTTGAAAATATCATTGCTACGATTTCGGTCCATGCATTGATTCGCCACCAGAACCACCGAAGCAGGTAAATGGCTCCCGACCCGGCTCCTGAGAGCAGTAAAATATCAAAAGCCTGGGTTGCATTATTCAGCAGGGTCAGGGCAAAAGTCCCCGCAATTACCATAAGAGCAACAGTGGTGATCCGACCTACCCGCACCAGTTCTTTTTCCGGAGCATCCGGACGGACAAATCGTTTGTAAAAATCATTGACTATATAGGATGAACCCCAGTTGAGGTGGGTGCCAATTGTGGACATATATGCTGCGATTATGGATGCGACTACCAGTCCCAGCCATCCGGCAGATAGTTTTGACAGCATTACGGGGTAGGCAATATCGTCCTTTAAATAGGTTTCCGTAAGGTTGGGGAATTCAGCTCGTATGGAATCAAGGTCAGGATAGATTATTAGAGATGCCAATGCCACAATTATCCAGGGCCATGGGCGCAGTGCATAATGTGCAAAATTGAAAAGGAGGGTGGCTCCGATGGCATTTTTTTCATCTTTTGCAGATAGCATGCGCTGGGCAATATAGCCACCACCACCGGGCTCGGCTCCGGGGTACCAGACGGCCCACCATTGCACAGCAATAGGAATGATAAGCAAGGCTATGTAAACAGAAGGGTCACTCATGTCTGGCAGAAATGATGCCTTGCTGCCCAGTTGATCCAGAATACCCTGGAATCCACCAATTTCCTGCACCTCGGGTTGTCTGACTGCAACAACTGCAGCAAGTACGGCGCCAAACATTGCAATGCCGTACTGAAAAAAATCCGCCCAGACAACTCCTCTGAGCCCCCCGAGTCCCGCGTAAAGAACCACAATTGTAGAAGCAGAAACCACAGTGATCCAGGGTTTGATCCCGAACATTACATCACCGATCTTTATTGCGGCCAGCGTTACGGTTCCCATGATCAGAGTGTTAAAAAATATTCCGAGGTAAATTGCTCTGAATCCTCTAAGGAATGAAGCAATTTTTCCTTTGTACCGGATCTCGTAAAATCCCAGATCTGTCATTAAATTTGACCTTCTCCAGAGCCTGGCATAGATAAAGACTGTGACCATACCGGTAATAAGGAAGGCCCACCAGGCCCAGTTTTTGGCCACACCATCTTCCCTTACAAATCCGGTTACAAGGTTAGGGGTGTCTGCAGAAAATGTGCAGGCCACCATAGATATACCCAACAACCACCAGGGCATCCCCCGGCCTCCGAGAAAAAATTCAGAGGTGTTTTTTCCTGCCTTTCTTGAGGCCACATATCCTATCATAATGATAATGCTGAAAAATACGGCAAGGATGATAAAGTCAATTGTAACTAATTTCATGGGATCTGCTTTTGTAAAGTATAGAAATCTTCAAGTTCATGGAAACCGAATAGGTCTGAATGGACATGAGACCGGCTCATTTCCTGAAGCATCTCAGTAATCAATTCAGGGTTTTCGGTGGCAAGATCATTTTTTTCACCAACATCGTCGTTCAAGTTAAACAATTGAACTGAAACTGTCTCCTTTTCTGAATACAGATTCCTGACCAGTAGTTTCCAGTCCCCTTTTATCAAAGCTGCCTGTCCCCCATAAGAAGGAAATTCCCAGTAAAGGGATTCATGTTTTTTCTGTTCGCCGGTTGAGAGCAAGGCCGGGAGGATGCTGATCCCGTCTGTATTTTCTGGTATTTCAGATCCGGATACTTCACAGAGTGTGGGCAGAATATCCCAGAGTGCAGACTGTATTTCACTTAAGCTCCCGGCAGAAATTTTCCCTGTCCATTTTACAACTAGCGGTACTCTTATACCTCCTTCGAGCAGTGATCCTTTTCTCCCCTGCAGAGGACCGGAACTGTTGAAGAAATCAGAATCAGATCCGCCAAGCCTGTCGTAGGCAGGTCCATTATCGCTGGTAAAGAATATGATTGTTTCCTCTTCAAGTCCAAGTTTATCGATCTGATCAAGGACCTGGCCTATTGCATCGTCCATCTGTGTGATCATTCCCGCATATGCCGCATGCGGATAGGGATGCTGCAGATACCCTCTGTGAACATAATCCGCTTCAGGTACAATCTCCTTATACATATCCAGGAACCGGTCTGTGGTCTGAATGGACAAATGCGGTATGATGAAGGGGAGGTACAGGAAGAAACTGGTATCCCTGTTCTCCTGAATAAAATTCAATGCTTCCAGGGTAAATAAATCCTGTGAATGCTGAGCTCCTACAAGGCTTCGATCATTGCCTTCGAGTTCTTCCATCTCATTATTCCTCCATAAAAAATTCGGATAATGGCTGTGGGCATGCCGCTGGCATTTATAGCCATAGAACAGGTCAAACCCCTGGTTCCCGGGATCTCCCGATGTGTTCGTATGGCCCAGTCCCCATTTACCCATACAACCGGTAACATATCCCTGTTCCTTCATTATTTCCGCTATGGTAAGTATGGAATCAGGTATGGGATTCTGGCCGGGGAAAGGTAAATCGGGATCTCTGTCTGCCGGATCACCGTTATCCCGTATGTACGTATGCCCCGTGTGCATCCCAGTCATAAGAACACTGCGGGAGGGTGCGCATACAGGTGAACCGGCATAGAACCGGGTGAATTTCATTCCTTCTTCAGAGATCCTGTCAATGGCCGGAGTTTTAATTATGCTCTGACCGTAGCATCCGGCTTCGGCATATCCCAAATCATCAGCCATAATGAAGATGATATTGGGAAGCCTGTCCGGGGAAGCTTTATCTTCGGATCCCTGCCCGCATGATCCCAGGATTATCAGTAAGGCGATAAGAACAACAGGAATCAGCTTAAATAAATTCTTTCTCAGCATTGAGTGATACTTTAATTGACATCAGAAATAAGCTGCATATTATGCAAATTTTACCTCACCGAAGTACTCAGGCCTGTGAAAACCCGGATTTTCCGTTGTTATGCGTGCCCAGGACAGGTAATGTGGGACTACCTGTTCGTCACCGCATTTATAAAAGTTCCCGAATGCTTTTTTATTATGAAAAGATTCCGGGTCTGAATACTTAAAGATCGTTATCGGGATCTTAACATCCAGGGTCCATAGTGTTTCACGATCTTCAATCCGGATTCTGCCCCTGCCCAGGGAGGGAATAGTCTGTATAGACCCGAGCAAATCCTTTTCAAGAGGGATCCTGTCCTCCCTGCCTTTTTCATAGGCTCCGAGTATGGTCCCGATACAGTTGAATTCCAAGTTATAATAAAAACCATTTTCGAAGGAAACAAAGAACTCCACACAGCTGTTTTTATAAACAGGATCATAAGCAATCCTGAAACCTGCTTTTACATCCATCCCGCAATTCCAGTTATCCGAATCGATCTGTTGTAATTCCGGTGTGGGATAATCCTCAAAGGCACCTGGTAACTGACTTATATTTAACTGTCTGAGTGTTGATTCCATTACACAATATATTCATTGCCTACCTTCCGGGCACGAACCGGTTTGTCCGGATCAATCCCCAGTGCGAGTCCCGTTTCAACTAGAATGTTCCAGCCGGCCGCCAGTTCAACATACCCTGCATATTCTCCTCCGTCGGGAATCTTAATTGTGGGGAAACGGGTATCCCTGCTGGAAACCGCAATTACGTTCATGCCTACACCATCAATAAGGCATTCGCTGAATTTTTCCTCCTCGCTTTCAAAAGGTTCGATGACAATGACAACATCATCTTTTGTCATTACTTCCTCGATACCGTGAACGGCATAGGTGCCTTCAAGAAAATCAGATTTTTTCCTGGTTATCTCGTTGGTTTTTAATCTTAATTCTTCGGCAACCCCGGTGTTACGGCCTGCAAACATTATGGTATCGGTATTTTTTATGGATGATACCAGTTCTGGGTCCAGTTCCAGTGTCAGCGCGGTTTCTATATCGCTGGCAAGTTTATCAAGTCCACTCATTGGCAATCCTTCAAGATTACGCAGGAGGCTGTCATAGAACAGTCCTTGCTCTATTACGCTTTTGGTTGCAGCCACTGCATCCTCTTTTCCACAGGAGAGCACATGTGACCCTTTGGCGAGCTTTTCCAGCGGGGTGTCCCGGAAAGCGGTTAACCCAAAGTAGCTGTCGTGTCCTGATTTTTCAAGTTTGGAGAACAGGCGGATTACCTCCTTGGTTTTCCCCGAGTTGGAGGCCCCGAATACTGCATAGTCATCCAGGCCATATTCCAGAGCCTGTGTAGCGCCTTCCGTAAAAATTGGATATCCCTTTCCTTGCATCGAGGCGTACATACTCCGTTTTGCAGGAAATATGCGGCTGCTTCCCTCACCGGTTGCAAAAAGTGCCTTTTTCTTTTTAAGGGCATCGACGAAGGGCTCAGAAACTGCCGGGTCGAAGTTTTTTACAACTTCGACAGTTTCCATCATTTCTTTTACAAGAGCATACTTCTTATACTTTGATTCCGTTAGGTTCATGTTGCACTCTGTTTTTGTGTACGTATTTATATAATTCTGACTGGATCAATGGTTCTTTCTGGAATCCCCCTCCCAGGTGCTGCCAGTAAACTTCGGCATACTTTACTCCGATCTTTTCACCGAGTTTCTCGTTATACTGTTTCATCAGCTCGAAGAAATTGTCCATTTTATGCATATGCTTCATCAATTCAATCTGGGATTGGTGGTGGGAGAGCATTTCGTCCCTTGTATTCATTACGGATGTCACATCGAGATAGAAATGCGGTTCCGGAAGATCCCCGCCGAGGGGGTCACTCAGATCAATTGTGGCGGAATGATACAACAAGGGAGTTAATTCAAGGTGGGGCTCGTCACAGGGTACATTCGGAAGGCTTGATACCATTGCGGCAGCCTCTGCAATATTGCAGGCTACCCTGTGGTCGGGATGATAATCCATCGGAAGATGCGTAATTACAATGCCAGCCTTTACTTTTCGGATCAGGTTCGTGAAAGTGATCCTTGATTCTGCATCGTCATAAGCGTAACCGTCCTTCTGTCCCATACAGTAATAATCTGCATTTAGAACTGCTGCAGCTTTCTCGGCCTCTTTGGTTCTTATTTCAATAGTCCGTTCCCGGTGTCCGGACATACTGCCCAGTCCCCCGGCCGTAAGGGTCACAATTGTTATTTCATAACCCTGGTCAGCCATTTGTTTCAGCATTCCTGCGGAATATGCTTCCGTATCGTCAGGATGCGCATGTAATACAATAATACTCTTGTTGAAGTGGTTCATATCTATTTGTTTAAATATTTCATTTCAAGTCTTGTAAATTCAGGTAATTCATCGATAAGCGGGCGTATATATTCTGTGAACAGGGGACTTGGGAAATTGCCTTCAGCGTTCATATAATTCCGTGGCATGGATTTAGCCCTGACTGCCACTTCGCTGAGAGGGACTTTCTCATAATTGATCTGGTAGGGTTCCGTGGATATCCTGTTCATGCATACCATATGTCCCGAGTCTTCCTGCTCAGCAAGTTGAACAGCCTTTACCCCGCATTGAAAAGCCTCTTCAATATCCTGGGGTACGGACCGGGCTATATCACTCATAATCAATGATTCCGTTATCTGGAATTCACCCCTCCAACCGAATTCCTTGTTTATCATGCTATGGACATTCAGTCCCACACTGGCCCCGCCCATGGCGCCAAATTCCATATTGTCAAATTTGTCCTTCTCTTTAGATGCACTAACCGGGGTCCCATCGGCATACTTTAATCCCTCGCTCACCACCACAGAAACCCATCCGTATTTCTCCTGTACTTTCTTTACATCATCAAGAAATTTCTGTTCATCAAATACGATCTCAGGAGGATAAACCAGGTGGGGGGCATCATCTTCCTGTTTCCTGGCAAGGGCAGTTGCAGCGGCAAGCCAGCCGGCATCCCGACCAATGGTCTGATAAACAACGTATTGATCAACTTTTTGCATATTCCTCGCAAGTACTCCGGCCTGCATTACATTCAGGATATTGCTTTTTGCGGCCGAGGGAAATCCGGGTGTATGATCCGTTCCGTACAGGTCATTGTCCACCGTCTTTGGGACACCGATTCCTACCAGTTCATATTTCTGTTCCCTGCAGTAACTTTCCAGCCGGTTGATGGTGTCCATGCTGTCATTCCCCCCGATCAGGAAAAAATAACGGATGGTATACTTTTTCAGAATTTCCAGGAGGGGTGGAAAGTCCTCCTCTTTAAGTTTGTACCTCGATGACCCAAGGGCTGAAGAGGGTGTGGTTTTTAGTTTTTCCAGTACCTGTGAAGGCTGCTTTCCAAGGTTAATCAACCATTCATTCATTAAGCCTTCAATCCCATAATGCATGCCTAAAAGGGAATCAATCATATCTGTATTTTTTACCTCTGAAAGCACTCCCGCAAGGCTGGCGTTTATTACAGAAGTGGGGCCTCCTGACTGTCCAATTACTGCGTTTCCCTTAATCATTGCTTATTGGTTTAGAGTGAGTATTCATTACTGACATTGTTAACGATTTCAATCATCCTGTCATACTGCCTTTCCATACTGACAAGAAGTTTAAACTGTGCCCTGGTCCGCTGTAAATTGTGCTCTTTATGATTTATCTTGTAATAGGTATCCCCATCCAGGTAATCTTTCAGGAACCGCATCCCCTGGGAATACGCAAAAAGTTTTCCTGCAAGGGGGAGGTATTCAATCTCTGTCTTGTTCAGACTGGTCATTTCTTTGAGGTACCCTCTCGTATAAGCTTCATAGAGCCTGATATCCATTTCAACCATGTCAAGATCTGCTTCGTCCTCTGCTCCGGTGTTTGTGGCGGTTCTGATCGCATCTCCGAAATCATAATGGGCAAGTCCCGGCATCACTGTATCCAGGTCAATGACACATAATCCATTGTCGTTTTTATCCATTAATACATTGCTGATTTTTGTGTCATTATGTGTGACCCTGGTGGGTATTTCACCTTTCTTTGAGAGTTCAAGCAGGATCTTCATCTCGTCGATGCGTTCCTCAACAAACCTTACTTCAGGGCCGGTTTTTGCTAATCGTAGTAGCTTATCTTTCTCCACAGATTCAAAAAAACCATTGAGACGGACTTCTATGTTATGAAAGTCCTTGATGGTTTCATTAAGAGGTCCACCCGGCAGATCGGACATAAGGTTCTGAAATTTCCCAAATATCAAACCGGCTTCAAGTGCCTGGCGCTCAGTCTTTACTATTTCATATGTTTTGTGGTCTTCAATGAATACATACATCCGGAAATAATTCCCGGTATCATCCAGGAAATAAGGTTTGCCATCGATTGCTTCTACAAGGGTCAGGGATTCCCTTTCAGGGTCCGCGCCGGGGATTTGTTCCAGTTTATACCTGAGATGAGTGCACACTCTCAGTATGTTTTCCATCAAACCGGGAACATCTTTGAAGACATGATGATTGATCCTCTGAAGAAGATAATTCTTCGCACTACTATTTGCAGCTTCGACCTTATACGTGTCATTTATATGGCCGGAACCATACGGGAAAAATTCGCTGACATTTCCGCTGATCCGGAATTGCTGGATAATGTTTTTTATATCCATATAATTCTACTAATACGGGACCTGTTTTCTTTAACAAATATAGTATAAAATTTATTACATGTGCACGAGCACAATAGAAATGTGCACGAGAACTTAGTTTTTTTTCTTATATTCGACTCAAAGTTCATTTTTGGACAATTTTCATCTGGAATCCCTGCTGAATGAACGAGAAAAATTACACCATAAAGGATATAGCCAGGATGGCCAATGTTTCCCGGGGAACGGTCGACAGGGTAATCCACGGACGGGGTAAAGTTTCAAAGTCCACCTACGAGAAAGTCCGGTTAATTCTGGATAAATTAAACTACCAGCCAAACCTGGTTGCCCAGACCCTGAGAAAAGGAGAAGTCTGCCGCCTGGCCGTATTACTTCCTGATTTTAAATTTGATATTTTCTGGAAAAGGCCCATCAATGGAATCGATACCGCCATTAAGGATTATGCTTCAATTGGTGTACGCGTAGACAAATTTCTTTTTAATCCGCTCAGGGCATCCAGTTTTCGAAAAAATGCAAAATCTATCCTTGAAGATGGGTATGATGGAATACTTGTTGCGCCGAATCTATACCGGGAATCCGTAGAATTCTTCAGGGAGTGCGATAAAATCGGATTACCTTATGTTACTTTCAACACATACATAGAAAACACAAACGCATTGGGTCATATAGGTCAGGACCTTGAACAGTCCGGTAAAACGGCAGCCAGCCTGATGACTAAACTTTTGCCCGGGCCGGAGGAGTTGATGGTTGTGCATGTTGAGGAGAGCCTTGAAAATGCGAGGCATATGCAGGAGAAAGAATCCGGGTTCAAACAATTCTATGAGGAAAGAAATTCTGGTGGAGTTCGTATTCATGTGCTTAAAACCGATAATCTCAAAAAAATTAAAAAGACGTTTTTGCAGGTCCTGAAAACTAATCCGGGTATAGGGGGTATCTATGTGAGTACCTCAAAAGTGTATATTATCGCTCAAATTCTCGAAAAGCATTCAATCAGCAGTTTCCTCATCGGATATGACCTGCTGGATGAGAACATCAGATATCTTAAATCGGGACATATTGATTTCCTTATTTATCAGAATCCGGGAATACAGTCCAACCTCGGAATATCCTGCCTGGTGGATCATCTCCTTTTTAAAGCGGATATTGCGAAAAAAAAGCTACTCCCCATAGAAATCGTAATACGGGAGAACATCGAAAATTATCTTCAATAATAGAACGATAAAATATTAAACCAAACCAATAATTGAAAAACCATGGGTACTCAGAATGAATCTTCAACTTTTAGCAGAAGGAATTTCATAAAATCTTCTGCAATTACCGGAATTGGACTGTCGGTCCTGCCCGGAATCTCTTTCGGGGCTGCTCCGGCCGGGGATAAGGCGCGCATTGCCCTGATAGGTGTGGGCAGGAGAGGGCGGAACCATCTCAGGAACCTGATGAGTCGCGATGATGTTATTGTACCTGCCATCTGTGATATTGATCCGGATGCCATTCAAAGGTCGAAGGATATGATAACAAAAGCAGGGGTTAAGCAACCAGAGGTTTATTCAGCGAACGATCAGGCCTATATAAAACTTCTCGAAAGGGACGATATAGATGGTGTTGTTATCGCCACTCCGTGGCTCTGGCATACCAGGATGGCTGTTGACTCTATGAAAGCCGGCAAGTACGCAGGTGTTGAAGTTTCAGCAGCCAATACACTTGAGGAATGCTGGGACCTTGTAAATACCTACGAAGAAACCGGGGTGCCTACCATGATCCTGGAGAACGTATGTTATCGGAGAGACGTTATGGCTGTACTGAATATGGTACGCCAGGATGTATTCGGGGAACTTATGCACGCCCGATGCGGTTACCGGCACGACCTGAGGGGGGTGAAATTTGAACCCGGGGTAACTTTTGGCGAAGGCGCGCTGGGTGAAGCGAGGTGGAGAACACAGCATTCCCTGCATCGCAATGCCGATGTGTATCCTACCCATGGTGTGGGACCGATAGCGACCATGATGGACATAAACAGGGGAAACCGGTTTGAATCCCTGACTTCCCACTCCACGAAATCAAGGGGATTGCATGATTATATCGTAAATCATCCTGAAGGTGGACCAGAGCATCCCAATGCGAAGATAAAATGGGAGCTGGGCGATGTGATAACTACCCAGATAAATACAGCCAAGGGTGAAACGATACTTGTGACGCATGACACCAACCTGCCAAGGCCCTATTCCCTGAATTTTGAAGTACAGGGTGTCAAGGGTATAACTGATTTTGACTACCATACACGCCGCATTTATATAGAAGGTACCAGTGAATCTCACCGTTGGGAAGACATGAATGAAGAGGGTGGCTGGCTTGAGAAATACGATCATCCTCTCTGGAAGAAATATGGTGAATATGCTTCTGGATCAGGACATGGGGGAATGGATTTCTTCGTTCTCCAGGCCTTTGTAGAATCTGTCAAACGGAAAGTTAGTCCCCCGCTAGACGCTTACGACGCTGCAGCATGGAGCGCCATTACACCCCTGTCGGAAAGATCACTTGCAGAAGGGAATGCTCCCCAGTATTTTCCGGATTTCACCCGGGGCAGATGGATAAATCGCAAACCTGTTTTTGCATTGGGGGACGAATATTAATCATCCGCGAATAAGGATATAATACCACTATGAAATGCATACCAGGATTTTATTACTGGCTGTTGTTCTGCTTTGCCTTTCCGGGCTGAATGGATTCGGGCAATACTCCACCCACTATTACCTTCAGAAATCTGTTTTCGAATCCCTTCCTGATACGGAAGATGGGGAGGTTATCTTTCTCGGGAATAGTATTACTGCAGGGGGACACTGGAGTGAATTATTCAATGATTTGAAAGTTAAAAACCGGGGGATCAGTGGTGATGTTACCGGGGGAATACTGCTCAGGCTGGATGAAGTAACGGGCCGCGAGCCTGCGAAGATTTTTCTGCTTATCGGGATAAATGACATGGCTAAGGGAATTCCCATCGATACCATTTGTGGTAACATGGCATTAATTATCCAAAGGGTAAAGCAATCAAGCCCGGGTACGGACCTGTTTATACAGAGCGTTTTGCCTGTGAATGATGAGATAGGTAATCAGTTTCATGGCCATAAAAAGAAAGCAGAGGACGTTACTATTGTAAATACAAGGCTAAAAAAGATGGCCACCGAGAATGGACTTGTTTACGTGGATCTTAACACCGCGTTTTCTGATTCTAATGGAAAACTTAATGCTCTTTATACCAACGACGGACTCCATATAAACGGTGCCGGCTACCAGCACTGGAAATCCCTTGTTGAAAAATATGTCTATGAATAAGACCCTGCTGCTTATTTGCTTATCTATTCTTACAGCTTGTTCTCAAATCAGCGAGCCTGATCCCGTTCTTCCCCTTCCCTCTGAAAGCCAGATAAAATGGCATGAAATGGAGTTTTATATGTTCATCCATTTTAACATGAATACCTTTACGAACATGGAATGGGGTTTTGGTGATGAATCGCCGGAACTGTTCAATCCCACCCAGCTGGATTGCAGGCAATGGGCCAGGGTGGCAAGTGAAGCGGGAATGAAAGGGATCATCCTTACCGCAAAACATCATGACGGTTTCTGCCTCTGGCCATCAAAGTACACGGAGCACTCGGTAAAAAATTCGCCATGGAAGAACGGTGAGGGTGACGTAGTTAAGAAGTTGGCAGATGCATGCAGGGAGTATGGACTTAAAATGGGATTGTATCTGTCTCCCTGGGACCGCAACCATGCGGATTACGGATCCGAAGAATATATTCAGTATTACAGGAACCAGGCAAGGGAACTCCTGACGGGGTACGGGGAGGTGTTTGAGTTCTGGATTGATGGTGCAAATGGAGGCACAGGATATTACGGAGGCGCCAATGAAGACCGGAAAGTTGACCGAAAGTCATACTATGACTGGCCGGCTACCTTCGAACTTGTTAAGGAACTTCAGCCCGGAATCATTATTTTTTCTGACGCCGGACCGGATACCAGGTGGGTTGGTAATGAAAGGGGCTGGGCAGGTGAGACCAACTGGTGCCTGCTGAGAAGAGATGAATTCTGGCCCGGGTCTCCCGGCCACAAACAACTGACTTCGGGACATGAGGACGGCACACACTGGGTACCCTCCGAGATTGATGTATCCATCCGTCCTGGATGGTATTATCATCCCGACCAGGACGAAAAGGTGCATTCCCTGGAACATCTGCTTGACATATATTATCATTCCGTGGGCAGAAACGGAAACCTGCTTTTGAATTTCCCGGTGGACACAAGGGGAATCATCCATGAGAAGGATGTTGAGCATGTAATGAAGCTTGCCCGAACTCTTGAACAGGATTTCGAACATAATCTTGTTTTTCAGAAAAAGGCCGAAGCAACAAATACCAGGGGGAACCGCAAGGAATTCTCTGCCGGGAATGTACTGGATGGGAGTGTGGATACCTACTGGTCAACTGATGACGGGATCACCTCTGCCTCACTAACCATTGACCTGGGCGAGGAAATAACATTTAACCGTTTCCTGGTGCAGGAATATATACCCCTCGGGCAAAGGGTGCAGAAATTCAGCCTGGAAGTATTTTCCGGAGGTACATGGAAAGAAATTGCCTCCGAAACCACTATCGGCTACAAACGAATTCTGAGACTTCCTGCTGCAAGTGCTTCAAAGATCAGGCTGAATATCAATGAGGCTAAGGCATGTCCTCTTATATCCAACCTTGAAGTATTTAATTCACCTGAAGTTTAGTAAAACCACACTCGTGAAAACATGACTTATTTCTTTGTTTCCCTGTGTGATCGGTAGTTAAGGAAATATCATTTATTAGCAAATACTAAATGCAGAAATCATCAAATTTTATAAATCATCGTACGATGGATCAAAAAAATTTTCATTCAGAATTATTGGAATTAAAACGTTGGAATACTCCAACGATTTATAATGGTTGGGAACAAATTACAAATCAAGATTCCGCCCGGGACGGATTTAATCTTGAACCGGTAATTGACTATATGCCACACATGGGGCCCATGGTGGGCTACGCTGTTACAGTTGTGATTGAGCCGGGAAACAAGAATCATAAAGTAAAAAATCCAGATCCTGGCAAACAATACCGAGAATATATGGCATCCGTCGACGGACCAAAGATTGTGGTAGTACAGGATCTGGATAAACCTGTAATTTATGGTGCATTCTGGGGAGAAGTAAACAGCAATATACACAGAGCATTGGGTTGTATTGGCACAATATGCGATGGAGGTATTCGGGATACTGATGAAATGAACAATGCCGGTTTTAAAGCACTGGCCCGGGGATTATGCGTGGGACATGCTTATAGTACTCCTGTAAGGTGGAACTGCGAAGTAGAGGTTTTTGGAAGAAGGATCATGCCAGGTCAACTTATCCATGCAGATAAGCATGGATTTCTGGTTATACACGACGAAGACCAGAATAAAATTCTGGATGCCGCCCGTTATATGGATTCAAATGAGTGTAAAACAGTAATTCCGTCAGCTCGCAGTATTTCAGGGAGAAGTAAGGATGAAATACTTGCCGGTTTCAACCATGCATCAAAAGAGTTTAAAAGAGCTACTGCATCAAAATTTGGTCAAAAGGGGGAGTGAAAGTCGTGCATCCTCAATAAAACAGTATTTGAATTGAGCCCATTTTAGTAAATTAGTGTGCTGATTTGTAATACTGTAAATTAAGACATATCAATAAAATAAATTCAGAAAAAAATGAAACGATTCAATATCATTCCTGCTATCTTATTAACTGTATTCCTGGGAAGTTGCCAGCCTCAACTTCAGGAATTTCCTGCTGATCTTGAAAATCCCTCTATGTTTAACCAGAATAAGGAGGATCCTCATGTCAGCTTTCTTCCCTACGATGATATTGAAAGTGTAAGAGCGAACAACCGTGAAAATTCTGTCTGGTACAAATCTCTGAACGGAACATGGAAATTTTACTGGGTAAAAAATCCCGCTGAGAGGCCAGGGAATTTCCAGGATCCCAAATTCAATGTCAAAAAATGGGATGATATTCCGGTACCATCCAACTGGGAGATGCAAGGATACGGGATACCGATATATGTCAACATCCCCTATGAATTTGCTGATGACAGGTACCCTCCGATAACGGAACTTCAAAATGGACCGGAGCCTCCACGGGTTCCACATGATTACAATCCCGTGGGTTCCTACAGGAGGGATTTTTCTGTATCAGGGGACTGGAAAGACAGGCAGGTGTTTATCCATTTCGGTGCTGTGAAGTCAGCCATGTATATATGGGTAAACGGGGAGAAGGTCGGGTATAGCCAGGGAGCCAAAACCCCTGCCGAATGGGATATTACGCCCTATATCAATTTTGATGGGAAAAATACCCTTGCCGTGCAAGTATTCAGATGGTCAGATGGTTCTTATCTGGAATGCCAGGATTTCTGGAGGATCAGCGGAATCGAAAGAGATGTCTTTCTCTATTCAACACCCAGGGTCCGGATAAGGGACTTCTTTGCCCACGCTGATCTGGATGATAAATATACCAATGGTATCTTGAACCTGAACGTTGACCTGAAGAACCATCTGGAGGGTCTGGAGACTGAGGATCATACCCTGGAAATATTATTATATGAAAAGGGTGGTGAAATCCCTCTTTTGAATGAGACCATGCCTGTTAAGATCAACCAGGTTGAAACGACTGAGGTCGTTTTAATTGCAGAGATTGAGACACCGGGTAAATGGACCGCAGAAACTCCCAATCTTTATGACCTGGTATTATTGCTCAAAGATCAGGACGATAAGGTTATCGAAGCAGTTGGCCATAAAATTGGTTTCAGAAGATCCGAGATAAAGAACGGACAACTCCTTGTTAACGGGAAACCGGTGTTACTCAAGGGAGTAGACCGGCACGAGCATGATCAATATGCCGGGCACGTCATATCCCGGGAGTCCATGCTTGAAGATATCAGGTTATTCAGGGAAAACAATATTAATGCTGTCAGAACCAGCCACTACCCGAATGATCCTTATTGGTACGAGCTATGTGACCAGTATGGAATATATGTAGTTGACGAGGCAAATATCGAATCACACGGTATGGGATATGGTGAGGAAAGCCTTGCCAAGGATCCTGCATGGGAGGCTGCTCATGTTGACCGGATCATACGCATGGTGGAAAGGGATAAAAATCACCCTTCAATAATCATCTGGTCTATGGGGAACGAAGCCGGAGACGGTGTGAACTTTGCGGCGGCATATAAATGGATCCATGAAAGGGATGCTTCCAGGCCGGTCCACTATGAAAGAGCCCTGCTTGGTCCCAATACGGATATTTACTGTCCCATGTACGCCAGGATCGGCCGCATAGAAAAATATGCAAGTGAATCCCAGGAGAGGCCCCTGATACTCTGCGAATATGCTCATTCAATGGGAAACAGCACCGGGAACCTCCAGGATTACTGGGATGTTATCGAAAAATACGATCACCTGCAGGGAGGATTTATATGGGACTGGGTTGACCAGGGACTTGTGAAGGAAACCGAAACCGGAGAAAAATTCTGGGCATACGGTGGAGATTTCGGACCGGAAAATGTACCAAGCGATCAAAACTTCTGCAACAACGGTCTTGTAAACCCGGACCGCTCACCGCATCCTGCACTTGCTGAAGTGAAAAAAGTATATCAATACCTCAAGTTTTTTCCTGAAAACCTGGCAAGGGGTAAAATCAGGATACGTAATATGTATGATTTCAGGAGTACAGAAGGAATGGTATTTACCCTGACTCTAACTGCAGATGGTAAGGTGATCAATACCGAGACAATTGATGACCTGGTAATTCTTCCGCAGAAGGATAAGGTTGTTTCATTTACGACTCCCATAGGAAAGGGTATGGCTGGCGGAGAGAACTTTCTTAATATCAGTGTAACTGCAGGAGAGAAAGAAATTCTGATTGATAAAGGATTTGAGCTGGCGAGCGAGCAGTTTCAGCTGCCCTCTACAGTACGTCAAAAGATTGCCAGTACCAATGTACTTGAAGACATTCAATACACAGAGGAAGGTGATAAGCTTGTTGTATCCGGAGAAGGTTTTGAGGTTGGGTTCAATAAGAGCACAGGAATGATGGTCCACTATCGAAATGGGGGACAGGACCTGATTGCTGCGGGTCCGGAACCCAATTTCTGGAGAGCACCCAATGACAATGATCTTGGTTTTAATATCCATGAAAAACTGGGAATATGGAAGGATGCAGGCCCCGAACGTGAACTGATGGACTTTCAGATTGGCGAAATAAAAGATAATAAACTGACTGTGAACGTAGAATATGGACGCACAGATGTAACCACGACTTTCAGTATTCAATATACCATACTGGGCAACGGTGAAGTAATAATTGAATCTGTCTTCGAACCCGGAGATGAAGAGCTGCCGGATATTCCCAGGCTTGGTTTACGCATGCAGCTGCCCGGGAAATTCGAAAATGTAAAATGGTTAGGAAGGGGCCCGCATGAAAACTACTGGGACAGGAAAACATCAGCTTATGTCGGCGTTTATGAAAAAACTGTTGATGAGCTCTACTATCCATATATCAGTCCCCAGGAAAACGGAAATAGAACTGATACACGATGGATTGCATTTACAGATCAGGACGGGACGGGACTTCTTGTTACTGGAATGCCGCTACTGAGCTGGTCTTCTCTCTTCTACAGCCAGGAGGACCTGTACCAGGAGACTAGGGGTGCCAAGCATACCTATGATCTTCAGAAAAGAGATGAGATTCATGTTAACCTTGATCATCGCCAGATGGGGGTGGGAGGAGACAACTCATGGGGAGCCTGGCCACATGCCCAATACCGTCTGGCCCCTGTTCGGTATAATTACAGCTTCAGGCTGAGTCCCATCACAGGGGATGAAGACCTTATGGAGCGGAGCAGACAATTTTTTGAATGACAGATGATATGACCACTGGCGATCCCATTACACGCAACCTTAAAATTAAATGAGGACCGCCGGTATTGTAATAATGTAAAATCCCGGGCAATATGAGACCTTATATACTTGCAGAGAATAATTGGAAAGCCCTGAAAGACCAGGATATTGAACTGGCAATATTGCCATGGGGGGCAATAGAGGCCCATAATTATCACCTTCCTTATGGTACAGATAATATTGAAACCGATGCCATAGCAATCGAGTCCACTAGGATAGCCTGGGAAAGGGGAGCAAAGGCCGTTGTGCTTCCCTGCATTCCTTTCGGAGTGAATACCGGGCAGCTGGATATCAAGCTGACCATCAACCTGGATCCTGGCACGCAATTACTCATCCTGGATAATATCATCGAGAGCTTAAGTGAACAGGGTATCTACAAATTGCTGATAGTAAACGGGCATGGAGGTAATGACTTCAAACAAATCATCAGGGAGCTTGGAAAGCAATACCCGGAGATGTTCCTGTCGACCTGCAACTGGTTCCAGGCAGCAGATAAGGAGGCCATATTTACCAATTCCGGTGACCATGCCGATGAATCCGAAACCAGCCTGATGTTGTATCTGTCTGCCGACTTGGTTCTTCCGCTCAGTGAGGCAGGAAAGGGAAAATCAAAAAAATTTAGCGTCAACGCCCTGAACGAGAAATGGGCATGGGCCGAAAGGCAATGGACCAAAGTTACAGAGGATACTGGTATAGGTGATCCCTCACTCGCAAGTGCTGAGAAGGGAGAAACTTTCTTCAGGGCAATGGTTGAAAAAATCAGCGAACTGATTTTCGATGTATCGGAAATGGACCCTGACAAGGTTTTTGGTGACTGAAACCGAACCCTTGTCCCATTCAACTCGTTTACACGATAAATAGTTTACTTAGCTTAAATTTACCCTGCCAGATTCGAGTGCAGGATCTGGGATCTAAATACCGGCTTTTATCTCTTCCAGGATTTTCCAGGCGTACAGCTGCATCCGGGGGATATGGAAAGGGCCCTTCCATAGGTTTCCTTTTAGGGG
The DNA here is from genome assembly GCA_011053095.1 of Bacteroides sp. GTDB lineage: Bacteria > Bacteroidota > Bacteroidia > Bacteroidales > SM23-62 > SM23-62. The sequence goes on along the minus strand of DRHS01000135.1, from coordinate 36,631 downwards.
AACTGAAATCCGGCCGTCACGATGCAGGTAGCCATACCATTCGCCGTATTCAGGGTCGGGGAAATGTTTATAGACCCAGTCATGGATCATTTGATGCCATTCCGCATATTTCTGATTACCTGTTAACTGATAAGCCAGCAATGTGGCTATTATAGTTTCATTCTGCGGCCACCAGAATTTCATGTCCTGCCAGTATTCCTGCACAGGGAGTCCTTTAACATCACGGAAGTACAGGATTCCCCCATATTCTTTGTCCCACCCTGCTTCCCACATCCAGTCGAGTATGGTGGTTCCAGTTTCTATAAGTTCCGCATCATTGTCTCTTTGCTTTGCTTCATTGAGGATAAACCATGCAGATTCTATTGAGTGACCGGGGCATGTCATCCTCCCGTCAAAATGGTCCTGAAACTGTCCGTCCACACCGACACTCTCGAGTACAGCTTTGAATTCCGGTCTCATAAAATCCGAGCGGACTTCAGATATGGCATCATCGATGAATTTTGTATACTGAGGATCATCAAGATTGTTCCTCATTTCCTGGGCTGTGACGGTCAGTATCATGGGATTGGTCAGTCCCTTCATTGGCCTTGTATCGGTAAACTTGGGTACACTCAGCGAGGGGTCGTTAAAATTTTGGATTATGAGGTCAAATAGCTCCCTGGCCTTATCGGCATATTTCTTTTCTCCTGTTGCCTTATAGACGGCAGCAAAAGCTATAGCCCCAAATGTTTCTGTATGAACATACCTGCGCTTACGAATGGGTTTTCCTTCCCGGGTGAGGTGAAAGAACATGCGTCCGTCAATATCAAATCCATGTTTACTGATAAAGTCTATTCCATGCTGGGCCAGGTCCAGCCATTCTTTTCTCTTTTCTACGGTATTGTATAATGTTGCCAGCATCCAGGTGAACCTGCAGGTCTGCCACATGCCCTTGTCTGTATCCAGTCTTGAGCCATCCCTGTCAACGCAGAACATAAATCCCCCATGTTCGGAATCGATACTATGCTTTGTCCAAAAGGGAAGTGTGTCATTCAGCAAGCCATCCCTGTAAATCCGGATGTATTCTTCAATATTATCTGGTATCATTTCTATGGGTATAATTCAAAGTAAAATTAAGCACTCAGCTATACTGACCAAATTGTTTTACAAGGTCAGATAGCAGGCTTACTTTCTTTAGAGAAACTTTTGGGGCAATGGAACAGGCAGTGCTAAGTATAAATCCCGGTTGATTCATGCCTGTTTCTATTCTTGATCTGACATCTGTCTTGATTTGTTCTTCAGTTCCGTCAAGGAGGGTGTTCACAGAATCAATATTGCCTTTAATGAACATGCTCTCCCCTATCCTTTGAAAAGCATCTTCAAGTTCGACATCACCAATGGGAGGGGGGTCAAGACATTCGATGCCCGAGAGTCCGGCTTCACTCATTATCTCAAGCCTGTCGTTAATATGTCCACAGGTATGCACGTAGGCAGATTTCCCTTTCTTTTTAATGATATCTGCAACTTGTTTCAGATAGGGCAGTTCAAATTCCCTGTAATATTCGGGAGATATAAAGTCGCTGCCGGCAAAGGGGGAAGAAATTTTAATAGCATCAATATCACAATTCTCAGCCAGTCCCCCGGCCATCTCCACAACACCTTCAGTAAATCTTTCCAGGATTAGTTTTACTTTATCCGGGTCTATGGCCATAGCCATAAGTGCGTTTTGGTAATCGAGGTAATCCAAGAGGTAATCCAGGGGTGATGAAACTTCAGCATGTAGGGAAAATTCCCCTTTAAGTTCCATTTCAAGGATTTCAAATACCCGGTATGGATTTTCTGCATCAATGTAAGAGTAGCAGTTCTTCGAAGCGGCAATAAAATCAAGCTTCGTTGGAATCTCCATCGGGTCAACTGTGAATATATCCCTTTCGGTATGTTCGAAATAATTGCCTACAGGAAGATCGTCATCAACATACTTTTCAGTCCGTTTTTCAAAGCTTGCCAGCTCAATTCCATCAATATTTTCCAGTTTCAGAATCTTTTCCTTCCAGTTGTCGAAATGACCGTGAATCGAGACCAGGATACCATCAAAATTAAATCTTTCCCTCAGGATCATCAGTCCCTCAGCATATTTCTCAGCATCCATCCAGAACTCCATGGGGGAAATGTGAGTGTCCTTCAACTGCTGGTTCATGAAACCAAAACTGAATTGGCACATAACTGGTACTCTGTCAGGTACCCTCCGGTTCATTGCGGCTACTACGCGTTCGCGTGGTGTCATCTGAGTGTTAATCGTTGAGTGTTCTGTATGTCAATCCTTTAAGGTTTTTTCCCTCTTTTGGTGTAATAAAGCTTACAAGGTAGCCTGTAATTACAGAGATCGTTATTCCGAAGAATCCATACAGGAGAAAGGACACATCACTGTAAGCCCTGATAAGCATCAAAGCTATGAAGCTGACTATGTACCCGGTTATTGCCCCGGTGGAGTTGATCCTCTGGATGAAAACAGCCATTACAAATATTCCGCCCAGCGAGCCTACGAGCAGACCAAGAATAACATTGAAGTAGTCAAAAAGGTTAAAGATATTCCATGTGGCCATCAGAATTGCCAGCCCTATTCCAAGAAATCCCGACAGTATCCCTGAGATCCTTGCCACCCTGAGCCGCTTGGAATCGTTTGATGCCGGCCACATGTGATTATAGATATCCGTGGTAAATGCGGTGGATATCGAATTCACATTGGATGAAACGGTCGACATCGTAGCAGCGAAGATTGCGGCAATCATCAACCCTGCAATCCCCATCGGCATTCTGGTCATTATAAAATGAGGGAATATCGAATCCGCATTGCCCATAGCCATATTCAGTTCCTGGGGCTGTGTTTTATAGAGTACAAACAATGCGGTCCCTATAAAATAGAAGATAATAGAAATGATAATGCTCATACCACCGTTAAACCACAATCCCTTGGCAGCCTCTTTCTCGTTTTTCGTTGTCAGGTAGCGCTGTATTACCGCCTGGTCACTGCTGTATGTTATCAGGTTATTTGCCAGTCCCCCGATCAGTACAACCCAGAACGTTGCCCTTGAAAGATCAAACGCAAAATCGAACATTTTCATTTTTTCATGTTCGATGGTAATTTCGATAACCCTGTTCAAGCCACCTTCGGTACCGCTGATCATAAATATAACTGCAAGGATTGCACCAGCCAATAATACAAAACCCTGGATTACATCTCCCCATATCACTGCTTCCACGCCTCCCATAGTACAGTATGCAATTGTAATAACCCCCATAAGTATAATGCAGAGGTAGATATCTATACCTGTAACAGTCGTTAATGCGAGGGAGGGCAGGAAAAGCACCAGGGCCATACGGGCAACCATAAACACCTGGAACAGACTGCTGGAAAGCAAGCGGGTGGCATAGTTAAATCTTTTTTCCAGAAATTCGTATGCTGTTGTCACATTCAGCCTTCTGAAGAAGGGGAGGTAATATCTTATCACAGGCAATACCATGATAAAAATGGTCAATGCCATTATATAATACGCCCAGTTGGTGGCATAGGTTTTGGCCGGGATGGACATATAGGTGATGGCGCTCAGCATGGTGGCGAAAATACTCATGCCTGCAGCCCACCAGGGAATTTTCTGGCCACCCTTAAAAAATGTATCCGTCCCTTCTTCCCGTCTCATGAAATAGAATCCGAGGAAAACCATAAAAAGAAGGTAAACAACGATCACGGCCCAGTTGATAAAACCGAATTTGGGAGAATACTCTGATTGCCCGTAATACACTGCAGGTGACCTTACACCGGCTTTTATTTCCCCGTTTACGACCACGAACCCTTTGTCCCAATTCACCATGGGCGCCCCTGCCGGCGGTTGAAAGGGGTAGTCCTCCACACTGATCCAGGTTTGTGTTATGGTATGATAAGCAAGGACATCATGATTGAACTTGTACTCATCAGGCTCCATGAGAAAGTACTCATGTTTTTCCTGAAGCAATCGTTCCAGCTCTTCTGTATTGTTGCTTTCCCTTGCAAGTTCAATATTGCGCTCACGTTTCCATGCATCAAAAAAGAGTTCCCGGTTTACACCTCCTGTGAAAATCATATGCTGTTTTCCAATTGCCACCCCTGAACCACCGTGGAGAGACAGTGCTTTTCCGCCATCGGGCTTAATCTCAGGAATGGGTGACCATTGTTCTGTTTTTGGATTGTATTCGAGTCCATCTGACTGAACAAATGGGTCCTCCGCGTCCTTAGGGTAGGATGATCCGCTAAAAAGATAAAGGTGTTGTTCCTCGGCTGCGTTCTGTCCGATAGCTATCGCCTGCAAGCGTGCGGGACCTGGAAAATCATCGAGTATTTCCCATTTGAAATTACTGTTTCCCCATTTTGACAGGTCAAGACTTAAAAATGAATTTGCCAGTTCCCCGTTTGTTAGTCCACCAACCAGGTAAATCGTCTCATCAACCAGGGCTCCTGCCATCCTGCTCATGGTATATGGGAGGGAGGGGAGGTTTTCTGTAATTATTTCTTTTGTATCCGGATTCCATTTCATCAGGAATACTGAAGAGAAGGATTCCGAATTATTGTTTCCGCCAATACAAATTACACCCTCGGGTACAGTAACAGATACTCCGTATGCAGCCATGTGGGGTATTTTAAATCCTGAATGCCAGATAAAGTCTCCATCCGGGGTTTTCTCCAGGGCAAATGCATCGTCATAATATGCCTTCAAGCCTCCTTTCCAGACTTCATCATCCGGGAAGTTGCAACCACCGGAAACCAGTAGCATGTCTTCAGAAACACCCGAAAATGGGGAAGCCAGTCCTGGTTGTACATCCTGACCCTGGCCAGGTGGAAGAGAAGGCAGTTCTTTCCAATTAATATGGTTTTTAAAAGTCTCCTTGGATGCGGCGGGATTGAAAATCAGTAAACAGATTATCAGCGCTGGGATAAGCCGGAATAACTTGATTTGCTTTTTAGGCGTTATGTAGATTTGAGATTTCATCATTTTATCCGGCTGGGGGATTAATATCTGAGTAATCAGGGTATCCTATTTGTTGCAGTATTCGAAGAATCCTATCTCTTCAAGATCTGCCTTCAATTGGGTTTCTTCCTCATGGGTAATATTCTGTATTGGAATCCTGTTGGGTCCCAGATCCAGTCCCAGGAATTTCATGATTCGTTTTCCGCCAACCACATTTCCCCTGTAGCGGACAAGGACATTAATAAAAGCCTGTGATCTTGCCTGGAGGTTTTGTGCTGTCTTAAAATCTCCTGCGTCAAATGCGGCCTTCAATTCAATATAGGTCCCCATCATATGATTGTATGTTCCCCCAACACCTCCGGTGGCTCCCAGAGCAAGTCCTGCAAGTAGTGTTTCATCCTGTCCGTGAAGCATGTCATAATGCCCATCTCTTACAAGCATGCATTGATTGAACTCATATAAATTTTCATGTGTATATTTTATCCCGGCAAGATTGGGAATCCTGTCATATGATTGTTCAAGAAATTCAACCATGGAAAGGGCCACACCGGTATATCCTGGCATATGATAAAAATAAAATGGAAGCTCAGGCGCCGCCGATGCAAGTGCTGCACAATAATCGACCAGCTCTTTAACCCTGGCTGGCTTAAAGAATACGGGAGCAATTGTTCCAATTCCATAGGCTCCAATTTCAGAGGCATGCTTTGCAAGTAGCTTGCAATCATTGACACCTGGTCCGCCGACATGAATAATTGGTTTGAAATCCGGGGGACTCGACTCCACCCATTTTTCAGCTACCTTTTTCCTTTCATCCAGGGAGAGCAAAAATCCCTCACCTGATGTACCACATATAAAAGCCCCGTCAACTCCGTTGCGCACATAAAAGTCTGCAAACTCCTTAATTTTCGGAAGATTTACAGAGCCATCTTCGTGCATAGGGGTAAATGGGGCTGATATAAATCCCTTTATCTTATCCATTAGGCTCAATGGTTAGTAATTTACAAATACAAAAATGCGATTTTCCGTCTGAAAGATGCTGACCGAATGTTTCGGAAGGCTGTATAAATGCTACAATTTTCAGGCTTACTTTTTCGTCGAAAATGTGGATGCGGGCAGTCCCCTGCTGTTCACAAGGTTGCCATCAGTATAAGGTTTCCATCCATATCTTGCATTTGTTGGACTTCTCAATCCCTTACCTGTCAGGATAACGGAATGCTGCTGTATTTTGACTTTTGCCGGTTGATATGTGCCGTTTTCCGAGGCAATTTCAAAACCCAGGATTTCCGTATTCCCGCTTGTCGATAATCCGGATCCAGTATGATCAAAATTCAGGATGATCTTCTTTTTTTGTATCTGCATTGAGTTGTAGAGGGGACCTGAATATATCTGGTCCTGATTATAGACTTTTGCCAGGGCCCAGTATGAAAGTCTCAGTCCCACATCTTTCTTGTTTTTGGGATGAACATCTGTTGGATGACCTATATCACTGCATACTGCCATACCAGTATTTGGAATCTCCGACATAAGACGACGCTGGCTGTCCCTGTATTCGGGCCAGGTTGGCCTGTTCAGGCTTGAGAGTTGAACGTAGTAAAATGGCAATTCTTCATCGTCAAAGAACCTACGCCAATCCGATACCATGGTAGTAAAGAGCTTCTCGTGCTGGCTTATTTTTTCGGCGTTTGATTCTCCCTGGTACCAGATCACACCCCGGAAAGGGAATTTTTCAAGTGGGTTTATCCCTGTTGAAAAAAGGTAGGAGGGAGCGAATGGGTGAAGCTGGTTTGGATTATCCGAATCTGCAAGATTTTCAGCGGCCCTTCCGCGGCACCAGTCCTGTACCTGATCATTGTTCAGCCAGTCTTCGAGCATATCCACAAATTCGGGATTGAATTCAAGTGTTTTCCTGTCGATCCAGGATTCCGTATTGGACCCTCCGACTGCATTATGAATTAGTCCCACAGGCACTCCAAGATTCTCCTTCAGTTCCTTTCCAAAATAGTAGGCTATAGCTGAAAATTCTGCTGCTGTCTCCGGACTGCACTTCAGCCAGGGACCCTGGATGAAATATTCACCCCTGTTGGTTTTTTGCATTTCTTCCATGGTCCACTTGCCTCCACCCGGCCAGGCGACGGTATTAAAATTAAACAGGCGAATTTCCGGATGATCAGCCATTGGGACTTCCGTCTCCTGGTGTTTTTCTCTCTTCAGAAGAAAGGCCATATTTGATTGTCCTGAGCATACCCAGACTTCGCCCATAAGAATATCGTTGATGATAATTGTGGTATCCGTAGAAACTGATAATTCATAGGGTCCACCTGCCTCCATTGCCTCAAATTCTGTTGACCAACTTCCATCAGGTGCACTAATGATGGTCGTTTCATGCCCTGCAAATTTCAGTGATATTTCTTCTCCTCCATCAGCAGTTCCGAAGATCCTGACAGGTTTCTGCCTTTGCATAACCATGTGGTCGGAAAAGATCGGTGGCAGGGTAAGTCCACCGAAGTCCCCGGTAATATAAGATTTCACAGTTTCGGCAATGATTCCTGCCCCCTCTTCCGTTGGGTGAATGGCATCCGGGAAAAGGTCAGGTCTTGAGTACAGAGATGTATGAAGGTCAATCATGGTTACATGCTCCGTCTGTGCAATCTCTTCTATTGCATCCTGTATTGCCCAGAAATCTTCCCTTGTACCTGAATTGAATCTACGGTGCCAGGAGAATATGGGGCTCATCTTGCATATCCAGACCTTTGGGGAAGGATTCGTTTCCATGTTTGCAAAAACATTAATCATCTCCCTGTAATCGGGGATAAACTCTTCTTTGAAGTTTGCCCAGTTCCTGGGATCCGTATCGTTCAGGCCAAGATGAATAATAACGATATGTGGCTTGAAATCAAGGGCTTCCGGATAGGGTGGTTTTTCCCAATAAGGTTTATGACCTTTTTTAAGCATGGTAGCTCCATTGAACCCAAAATTTCTGACTATGTATTTCTCACCAAGCATTTCCTGAAGCCGGGAGGGATAGGCATCCTGCTCCCTGTCCCCCAAACCATGACCGTAGGTTACGCTGTTTCCGATACAGGCTATCCGGATTTGATCCGGGTAATCTGATTCATTGATAATCTCTGTTTGTGCATTTACAAAATTCAATAAAAACAGCAGTACTAAACTTATCCAGATATGATTTTTCATGTTATATTACACTTGGTTTTACAAAACTATAAAAGATATGAACGATAAAGGATTTCAACCGTATGACATCAGCGGAAGAGTTGCCGTTATTATTGGTGGGGCAAGGGATCTTGGCTTTGATATGGCGGAAGCCCTGGCGGAAGCAGGATGTGATCTTGCGATAACTTCCAGGTCTCATGAAAGCGCCGAAGTTGCGGCCGGGAAACTCAGGTCGGGATACGGAGTTGAAGTTATGTCGGGAGGACTGGATATCAGGAATCATCAGAAAGTAGTGGATTTTGCTGAAAAGATCAGGGAATGGAAGGGAAATGTTGATATCCTTGTAAATAATGCCGGGGGTAATGTTGGATCGCCAGCCACTCTTTTTGAAAGGGATCCGGAGCATATCAGGCAGCTTATAGATACCAATCTTACGGGAGTCCTTTTTTGTTGTCAGGCTTTTGGGAAAATTATGGCTGAAAGGGGGACCGGTAGCATTATCAATATTGCCTCCATTGCCGGATTGGTTGGCAGGGACAGGAGAATGTACAGCAATTCGGATATGGGTGGACAACCCATTGATTATGCAGCTGCCAAGGCCGGTGTTATAGGTATGACCATGGACCTTGCAGGATTCCTTACCCCCATGGGTGTTCGTGTGAACTGCATTTCGCCCGGGGGATTTGAAAGGGGACAGCCGGAAGCTTTTATCAGGGACTACAGCGATGCTACCCCCATGGGCCGAATGGGCCGGGACGGAATTGACCTGAAAGGTACCGTACTTTATCTTGCGGCACCCGCATCGGATTATGTTACCGGTCAAAATATCGTTGTTGATGGTGGATTCTCGATTTGGAAATAATTATTTTAGACTGAATTCCATCACGGTGTCCCGCATAGTATAGAAATTTTCAACGGGGATTTGTTCATGGAGGTTATGGCTTGAAGATACAATGTATCCTCCTCCCTTTCCCATTCTTTCCATGTGCTCAATCACATCTGCCCGTATCACTTCCGGGGAACCGTCTTTAAGTACCGTGTCAATATTAATATTTCCTGATAGTGTGATCTGGTCACCATACCTCGATTTAATCTCATAAATATCCTGTACAGATCCGGAGGGATCGATCGGGTTAAGAACATCAACACCCATTTCAATAAAATCCGGTATCAGGTTGTCAACTTTACCGTCGATGTGAAAAAAGACCGGCTTCCCTGCTTTACGGAATATGTCAATCTGCTCCCTGATAAACGATGTCTCAAATTCTTCCACCTGCTCCCATGATACCATGGGACCTGTGGTTGTTATGATCCCACTTCCTACTTTCATCATATCCACGGGATAACGCAGGTACATTTCCATCTCCTTCAGACAGTAATCATGTATGGTTTTTATCATGTCCATTACCATATCAGTTTCAGCCAGGGTATTGAACAGAAAATCATTGTAACCCATGGCTGTCATCGCTGTAAAGGCAGCAGTCTGTGCCCCGCACATCAAGCCCATATCTGTTTCCTGAAGTGTTTTGCATGTAGCTTCCAGCCTTTTTTCGAGGGAATCAAGATCCGGGAACTCAAGCTGATCAAAATCCGCTCTTGATTTTATCCTTCCGTCCTTGTAATGTAGCCTTCCATCGCTGTCCTTTACCTGAACTCTACCAGTTCTCCATACATGGGAAAAGTACAGCATATCATTTCCCATTCTGGTATTGAGTTCAACGTTATCTTCAGCTTCCATTTCAAAAGGGTGAAGGTCATAGGGAAGGCTCCTCCCCAGGATCTGGTTTACGATCTCCATATCGGGATCAATTTCCAGCAGGGGGATATCCTTGCGCTCAATATGATTAATTGCATCCAGTATTCTTTGTTTATCCGGTTTTCTCATTTCTTACTTTTTTAATTTTTGATCTGCCATTACTTCAGCAATGTCTACTTTCTGAAAAACAAGATCAGATCTACTGCTACCATACATAATTCCTGCGATATGACCGTCTATTTGGGTGATGCAGGAATATCCCATAGGCCAGTCTTTGCGATTAAAGCCACTTCCAACTACAGCATCCAACAGGGTATAATATTTATCCGGCCAACTTTCACCATCATCCTCACTAATCTTCATCGTAATATTACGTCGGTCTTTTATCGTGGTGTTAGGATTGGAAAAAAGCAACAATTCCTTTTTAATCCCCTTGTAATCATAATGAAAATTAATGATACTTGCCTGACAAACTGGCTCAGGCAATGCACTCCTGGATGTAGGATGTTTTGTCCAACTCTTGCCCATATCATTTGTGATATACACTGAACGGCTACCCCCTCTGTTGTCTCGCAAATTCAACATTAGCGATCCATCCTGCAATTCAACTACCTGTGATTCTGTAGTATTTGGTTTGGCTCCAGTTCCAATATGCCAGGTTTCTCCATGATCCCTGCTATAAATGATTGTAGAGAACGGCATTTCAGTGGAATCTTTAAACTGTGCGGAAAATACCAGGGTGCCATCTTTCATTGTAATTCCCTTACCCGGACCCTGCAAAAATAAATACCATGATGGATCCTTAATTTGTTCTGTGATATTGATTGGCGATGACCAGGTTTTTCCATCGTCTTCACTTTTAACCAATACCAGCTGACCTGTTTCCTCCGGTGTCATTCCGGGCTGGGAATGAGTCCAAAACCTTTTCTGATCATAAGCATGAGACCATAAAGCTGCCACCCAAATCGTATTATTGCTTTTATCCAACAGAATAGATGGGTCACACAGGCCATTTTGATCCTGGGGCAAACCGCCAAATTCACCCATATCCATTGCTATTCCTATTGGTTCCCATGTTTTTCCATTATCAGTACTTCTGCTCGTCCCGATATCAATATCAGATTGGGCGTCTTTGGGCTTATAATGTCTCATGTCAAATACCGTAACTTGGGTACCTTTATTGGTTGTAACAAGCCCAGGATTTTTTAAATAAATGCGATGATTGTAAACAGCGCTATCACCTCGGAATCCTATTGCCGGACGATTTCCAACGATAACATGAGGTAAGGGTTTAAAAGTATTATTGCCGGAGTCCGTTATTTTATTACAATCCAGTATAATTTTATCCAGTAAATCGGTTTTCGTTGACAGAGTGACAGTTACCCAGAAATAATTGGCTCCCTCCTCTAATGGTTGAATACCTGTAATGACATTGGTATTACGAACATTCAGGAGCGTCCCAAAAGCTTTTTCTGAAGAAAACACCTCATTGTCTGCAGTAAAAAAGACTTCCAATGACACTACATCTTGTAAAGTAATCGAGTCCTCAATAGTTAAATAGATCTGTGTTAAATTGCTTTGATCAATTTGGTTATTATATATTTTAATCAACAGGACAGGATTTTTCGATTGACCAATTATAATTGGAAAATGAACTTCTTCTACTATTGCAGAATCAATACCGGCATGTGTATTACCATATGATATGTTATTTGGAATTATCAATATTCCAAGAAAAAGTAAAACGATTAATCTGACTTGTTGAATAAATTTAATTTCACCAGGCTTTTTCATAATATTCATAAATTAATCAAATTTTTAAAGTCTCATTTTCAGTCCCTTGCGGACTTTGTTCCAAAAATTCTTTTATATCAAAAAATTCTCTTTGAAGTGTATTTTTAAAAGCTAGTATATCACTGCTATGAACAATTAGATTTGCCTCTTCCTTCGCCCATTGTTTCTCTTGTTGAAATCCTGAAGTATAAAAAATATGAATTCCCGCACCCACACTTTTATTCCTTGCTTTTTTTAAAATGGTATTCACAGATTCTTTAAATAGTGGATGATCATATTGTTCAGGTATTCCAAGGCTACATGAAAGATCATGAGGTCCTATAAGCACTGCATCTACTTCATTGACGGCTAGTATTTCATCCAGGGCCTCTATGGCAGGAACACTTTCAATATTCAGGATCAGAACGGTCGAGGAATTATTTTCTTCAAGGTAGGCTGATAATTGTGTGCCAAGTTGGCTATTTTCTTTAGATCTGTTTTGAAGCTTCTTACCTTTTATAGGTTTGTATTTCACAGCCCCAACTAATTCATTTACCTGCTCATTTGTTTCAATATAGGGTGCAATGATCCCAGCAGCACCACCATCAATTGCCATAGAAGCCTCATAGGGATCCGGGGAGGGAATTCGTACCAGTGGGGCTAAGTCCAATGCATTATACACCTGGCACATATTACTCACAGTTTCTCTGTTTAATGGAGTATGTTCAGTATCAATAAAAACGAAATCCAATCCTATGGAGGCAACTGCCTTTGGCCAAATGGAGGAAGGAGACAATATCGCCGTGCCATAGACATGTTTTCCTGCTCTTAGGGCTGATTTTAGTTCTTTTCCATTCATAATGTTATTTCTTATAATGCTGATAATCTAAATACTTCATCTTTTTAACCATTTAATATCCAGCCGGGTATAGGAGATCTTAACATAATCATCCCTCTCGTATAAAATTCCAAATTCTGTATCTGACAGCGCTGCAAGACAGGAATAGCCAAAGCTTCCCTTATAAAGGGTCTTTGACCATTTCCAGGATTTACCCTCATCGTCACTCAGGCGGATGGTACCATTCACTCTCTTACTTTTATCTGCGGGATTTGAAAAGAGAAGGATGTTTTCCGGCGAAGGACCGAGAGATCCCATACTGAGTATGCTTCCCTGGCAGCCCGGATCTTCAAGCGTCTCATCATAGGATAAATCTGTCCAGGTTTCCCCGCCGTCCAGGCTGTTGGAAATCATCCGACAGGATTGGCCTTTAAAAGTCCTGGCATTCATAATGAGTTTACCATCGCTCAGTTCGGCTATCTGGACTTCATTCGGCATCCCGTTCAGATTATTGGGTGCCGTCTCCCCATATTTCCATGAGTCTCCATTATCATCGCTGTAAACAGCATATACTTTCATATCTGACCATGGGCCTTGGGAGAACGGCATAATCACTCGCCCCTTGTAATTCCCTTTTCTGACCTGTATCCCGATCCCCGGTCCACCGGCATAATTTGTAACATCAACTGGCCTTTTTACTTCCCGGGTAATCTCAATAGGCAAAGACCAGGTATTTCCATCATCCTCACTTGAGATTATAAATGATCTGCAAATATTCATACCCTCATACCCGGTCTGAACTGCCGCCTCGTGTATATTGGGAGGGAATTCCTGGCCCTCATGAGATTTCCATTGTTCAGGGTCAGGTACATCCTCTATCCTTGTATGTGGGTAGCTCTGGTACATTAGAATTATCTTTCCATTCTCTTCTATCTGCACTACCAGGGGATTATTCAGAGAATCCATACCGGCATCTGCAATGATCTGAAGCTTGTCCCAGGAATGACCAGTATCCATGCTTCGTTTCAACACAATCTTGTTTTGGGCATGGTCATTCAATTCCTTCCTTCCCTCGGCAAATGCAAGGAGAGCCCCATTTCCCGTCAGGATTATGGATGGGATCCGGTAACTTCCAAAATCATCCTTTCCAGCCACAAATATGTCAATGATCCTTTCCATATATACTTCGACAGACCCTTTCTCTACTTTATCAGATCCATATTTCTTTCTTTAACTTCGAGGATTCTCTCGCTGCAAAAACAATCTCCATAATATGTTTGCCATACTCCCCTGTAATCGGAGGGGGTGAGTTTGTTTCAACAGCTTCAGCAAAGTCTTTCAATTCACGTATGAGAGCTTCATGGTCTGTATCCTCAGAGGCCGAGTCGGGCACATAATTCCATTTATTGTTTTTTCCAATATGAACACCTCCGAACACTTCTGCCCTCGCCATACCTTTCGTACCGGTAATCGTAGCGTTATATATTTGACCACCATTGCCATAACCCGTATTAATAATTGTTGCGCATGCCCCGGATTCATACTCCATGAAAAGCATTACGGAATCATCTGCTGAATATTCGTGAAATTTAGTCGATATACTTGCTCTCACAGAGGAAACTTTACTCTTGAACAGCCATGTCAAAAGATCGATATAGTGCACACCCACAGTAATTAGCATACCACCACCGACAGGATCGTCCCTGTGCCAGTCACGACGATTCGGATTCATCCATTTTTTTGCCAGGGTCCCGGTTCCGTTTATAATTTCACCTATCTCTCCGGATTCAACGATCTCCTTCAGGAATGTAGAGGATTGTATGTACTGCATGGAATGACCAAGCATCAGACATATGCCGGCCTTTTCCGCAGAAGCGATAATACGATCGCAATCTTCAATGCTTGTTGCCATTGGCTTTTCTAGCAATATATGTTTCCCGGCAACAGCTGCATCCACGCTAACCCTGGTGTGATCCTGGTGGGGTACAGCAATTACGACAGCATCGATGTCTGGATTTTTTATCAGTTCCCTGTAGTCTGTATAGCCAATAATATTGAACTTGCCGGAAAATTCCTGCAGTTCTTTTTTATTCCTCCTGCTGGCTGCAATAAGTTCAATACCAGGAGTTTCCAGTATTGCCTTTGCATGAAATTCACCAAAATATCCAGCACCTATTATCCCAATTCCTATCATATAATCTATAAATTATTCTGAAAAATGATTACTGGTTTTCTCCTTTGCAGGATTTGATCCAGGTCAGCAATTCATTTTGCATTTCCGCAAAAATTTCCGGATGAGTACCAGACAGGTCTGTAGTTTCAGCTATATCTGAAACCAGGTCATATAGCTGGTAACTATTACCATCATCCATACTAATTAATTTGTACCGTTCACCGATCAGGGTAAACTGTTCTTCTTCTATGGTTTCATGTTTTTGAAGACGGGAAGGTAACGGGTAGATAAATCCAATGGGTCCCTTTCTATCTGCATTACTTTCCAGGATGGGAAGAATGTTCTCTCCATCAAGTTGTGGCTGCTGGTCCATTTCAATATCGGCAATGGCAAGCAGGGTGGGATAAAAGTCACTTGTGGAAACGGGTGTTTCAATAACGCGTGCTTCGGGAAATTTTGCCGGCCATTCCAGTATGCCAGGAACACGGATGCCTCCCTCCCACAGATCGGCTTTTTTACCACGCAGGGGACCAGCGGAATTATGCTCATGTATGTAAGATGGACCATTATCACTGCAGAACCAGAGGATAGTATTCTCTGCAAGCCCTGATTCTTTGAGGTATGATCTCAGCCTGCCTACCTGCTCATCCATTGCGGTGGTACAGCCGAACCAGTGCTGCTTTTCCATGCTCAGCTCAGAATACATACTGCGGTGTTCCTCTCCAGCAACTATAGGCGAATGCACAGAATGGAACCAGATTACTGCGAGAAATGGAGAATCCTTCTCTTTCATTCTTTCCATATAATCGATTGAAATGTCCATAATGATCTTAGAATCATCTCCCTCCAGCCATTCGTCTACCGGTTGACCGGATTCGGTCCAGTATCTCTCTCTCCATACATTTCCGTCTGTACGTTGTCCCAGATCAACCGGTTCTGTTTGAACAAATCTGAAATCTTCATTTCCGTAAGCGCTTCCCACATGATAATATGGATTATAAGTTGGCACCATACCTTCCGTTGAAAATGCTTCATCGAATCCATTTTCCCAGGGAGGAGAGTAGGGAGAGGGCCCGTCTGGGAATTCCTGCTGGTTAATTGTTTTACTTAATCCTCCAAGATGCCATTTACCAAAATGTCCTGTGGAATAACCCTTTGTTTTAAGTGCCTCCGCAATTGTAATTTCGGATGAGGGCAGGGGATGCCTTCCTGCCCACGGAATATCATATCTGTAGGGATGACGTCCTGTAAGACAACTTCCGCGTGTGGGTGAACAAACGGGGGCCCCGGAATAGAAGCGGTCAAAACGGATAGCTTCACTAGCCATAGCATCAAGATTGGGGGTTTTAACAATGGTATTGCCATTATACCCAACATCCCCGTAACCCAGATCATCGGCCATTACCAGAATAATGTTTGGAAGTCCATCTCCGGAATTATCCCCGGCAGAGCCAGGTTTTTCTGATTGTGTGCAGGAATTCAGCAGGCCAATCAAGATTGCCATACCTGTCAACAGCAGGTTCCGGCTTCTATTATTGATCTCTTTTATTTTCATATCTGAATATTTATTATAATTATTTAATCACTAAAGAAATGGTGAATCTTCCCTTACATCGTGGTGAATTAAAATCAATTCCTGTTTTAGTCGCTTATAGACTTCAGGGTACTCATTTTTCAGGTCTGTTTCCTGGGATATTTCCTCCCGGATGTTATACAATTTAAAATCGGTAAGTTCGGCAGATTTAATTTCACTGATCCAGGACCTCGTGAACCTCCCACGGGAATACATTCCCCCGTTCCAGCTTGCAGTAATGATCCAGTCTCCGGAGCGGAGGACTGAATTGGGTCCGTCAAATGGTCCATAAAAGTGCCAGTTAAGAGGTAGTTCCCGATCAAATTCCTTCCCGGTCAAAAGGGATGAAATATCGGATCCGTCGATATGAAGGTCAACAGGAATATCAATTCCGCATATCCCAGCCAATGTGGGGAGGAAATCAACATTTGAGACAGGGACATCATTGATCTGGCCGGCAGGAATCGTCGCTGGCCAGCGGATCAGACAGGGAACACGGATTCCTCCTTCCCAGAGATACCGTTTCCTGCCTTTTAGTCCCCCGGTCTCCCCATAGGACCTTTCAAAATACCCCTTACTCCATGGGGCGGGACCGTTATCAGATGTGAATATTACAATGGTATTCTCCTTCAGTCCCATTTCTTCAATGGCTGAAAGGTAGTTACCTATAGCCCTGTCCAGGTTGGCGACATTGGCATAATAGACCATCTTTTTCCCTGCATCAGAATATTCTACAAGCAGGTCAGGTGGGGAGGCGATGGGTTCATGAACCTCATGGAAACTTACGAACTGGAAAAAGGGTGATTCGCCGTCCCAGCTGTTTTCTAACCAGTTAATAGCATCATTTGTAACAATGTCACAGGAATACCCATTATTTTGCCGGTACAGTTTTTCCCCGTTCCGGTAAAATCCCGTGGGAGCCAGATGGTTTGAGCTGAACTGGGTGGCAAAAGAATAATCAAAGCCATGGTCATCCGGCTGGCTTTGTTCAGAGACCCCCATCGTACCGTTCAGGTGCCACTTACCGCAGATTGCTGTCTGGTACCCATCTTCATTCAAAAGGCGGGAAATTGTTACCTCATCCTTTTTCAGGTAGTGTGAGGAATCCGGAGCGATCCAGTCATATATCCCGGCACGGCCGGGATTTCTTCCTGTCAGGAGTCCCGCCCTGGAGGGGGAACACATGGGTGCAGAGGAATAGGCGTCTGTAAACAGTATCCCTTCAGCAGATAATTTGTCCAATGCGGGAGTCCTTATATTTTCATTTCCGTAACATGCGAGATCTCCCCATCCCAGGTCGTCGGCCAGTAGAATAATAATATTAGGCCTGCTTGCCTGGGAGTCCCCTGTTTCTTTCACACTGGCTTCCAGACCAGGAAGAAACGAGATAGCAATTAACAGGCTGCTCAGGATTTTATATCTCCGGAATAAGAACATGTCTCTGTGTTAGGTTGTTTTTCTCAAGATATTCAATAATGGACTGTACAATTTCGGGATTTGCTTCTGCAACATTATTTTGCTCGGCGATGCCGAATGTTTCATGAATATCAAATAGTTCAATATCACCGGAAACGGGAATTGTTGCCTTCCATTTTCCCCATCGAACAAATTGCCTGTAATTTCCATCAAGGGGAATATGACTTGCCAGATCCTGTTTTATCTGATCATATTGAGGATCAACCGCAAGGTTTTCCCATTCTTCAGGATCCGTCTCCAGATTGTACAGCTCCTCGCTATCGTCGTAATAATGTATATATCTCCACTCTTTGGTAAATACAGAATGTGATCCCCGTCCGACGGAAGTCACAACCGCTTCATTCCATTCACTGTCCGGTGATTTAACAAGTGGAATGAGGCTTTCTCCTTCGAGGTTTTCTTTCGCGGGCAATCCGCAGATATCAATAAGTGTGGGATAAATGTCAAGCAGGCTTACCGGGGCAGGGCAGGGGCTCCCTCTGCGGAGTTCGTCTCCGGAATAGTTTTTTGGAGGAACTATTATAAAGGGCACCTTTACGGAAGCCTGCCAGGGCTCGTGTTTACCCCAGTGCTCTTTCTGGCCCAGTGACCATCCATGGTCGCTCCACAGGATTATCCAGGTGTTATCGGCGTGGGGACTCCTATCCAGTGCCTCCAATACCTTGCCCACCTGGGCATCTGCAAAGGTTATCGTAGCCAGGTAAGCCAGTACTCCCTCATGCCATTTACCATGTTCAACTACAGTTTTATGGGTTCCGGCAGACCAGGCTGCATGGGCAAAATCTATACCCGGTTGAGGAACATCATCAAGGTCTCCTTCCAGGGTAAGTGGCAGGTTGATTTTTTCAACGTCATACATGTCAAAATACTTCCTCGGGGCGAAAAAGGGCTGGTGGGGTTTGTAGAAACCAACAGCAAGGAAAAAGGGTTTATCCATATCCTGTTCCAGTTTATTCACTGCCCATTCCGCAATCTCCCCGTCCGGCATACCAATGTCATCAATATCCAGGGGTCCCCAGTCAAATGAATTATAGGTCATTGTTGGACGGTCTATAAGGGAGAGTCCACCGTTCATCGGCAGGGTACAATTCAACCTGCTGACCACACGTGTAGGATCCATTCCCTCGCTGAGCAGTTCCTCGCTTGTGAAGGGTGATCCGACGATGCCGCAATCGGGACCGTACTCGTCCCAGTTGTCCTCAACCACCATTCCCAGGGCATGATTAATTTTACCTGCTCCCATTACATGGTAGTCGTTATTCCTGAAATACCGCGGAAGGGAGACTGCATCCGGGACATAATCTATATAGGTACCCTTATTGGTATAAACGCCCGTTGTTTCAGGCCTCATCCCTGTAAGAATGGAAGCCCGGGAGGGACCGCAAATGGGCGATACACAATGTGCATTAGTAAAATAGATTCCCTGGTTTGCCAGCCTGTCCATATTCGGTGTAATGGCATCGGGATGGCCGTCCAGGTATGTTGCCCAGTCCGCCATGTCATCCACAGCGATGAATAGCACGTTTGGTTTTTGTTCCATCTCCGTACAGCCGATAAACATCGGCAGGACAAGGAGAATCAGTAAATATTGTTGCAGATTTTTCATTTTAGAACATTATTTATTCTGATAGTAATTTTGAAATTGGGATCAGCATGGATCTGATATCCTTGTAATGATTGGCTTCATAGAAAAGACAGACCGTTTCTGCATCAACCTGGATAAGTGAGGAATACGCAAAATATCCATCAACGGGCTGATGCCATCCTGGCCAGCTATTGCCTTCATCTCTGGAAACATAGATCCAACCATCCTTTCGACCACCGGGGGAGGGTACAGAGAACAACAAATCGGATGTCAGCTTACCATTTTTATCCCTGAGTGTGATCATTGAACCGTTGCACTGGGTGACTTTCAGGTCCGGGTGAGATTGCAGTTGCGACCAGGTACTTCCACCGTCGGTGCTTCTGGCCAGGTGCCGGCCATCGAAACGTGTGCGTTCATTGTATAATATTGACCCATCCTTTAATTCGGTGACTCTTGCTTCACATGAAATACTTCGTGGGTCATCCTCCTTTATCCTGATAAATTCCCAGTTCTGTCCGTGGTCATCGCTGATCCACACACCAATTGTTTTACGGTTTTCCACGCCTTCATCATGCTGTCTGATTCCCCCTGGAATAATCAGTCTGCCTGCCTTATCGCCAAGGGTAAGCTGCCTTCCTTCCGAAGACCCGTAATGGGGCATATCATTTTCATTATCAACAGGAATTTCTTCCGGCTCACTCCATGATTCACCACCATCGTCGCTGTAAACCACATATTGCTTTGAAAAAGCCTCGCCGGCGTCAAGGGTCTCACGGATCGCCGGGGCAGCTGCTTCCCGTCCCCTTCCCTCAACCTTACTGTAATCAAACCGGTATAACTGATATTTTACAATAATCCTGTCGATTATTGCATCGTAGACCATTCCATTGGCCTGGAATGAGTATACGCCATGTTCAGCAGCGAGGACGGGTTCAGACCATGATTTCCCCCCGTCATCCGAATACCGGACTACATAATCCTGTCCGGACCGCTCCGGCCACTCAAGCTTGTTACCCGCATGGCAACCAACAACAAGCCTACCTGTTTTTGTTTTAATAACTATCGGCTCACGGTAACATTGGTACATATCCTTTACGGGTACCCCATCCGAATGATCCGGTACCACAGTCTCATCAGCTGCAAAAATGAGGCTTGATTCGGGCCATTCTTCTGAGGTGCAGCACTGGAAAGCACCGGTAATAACAAAAATTACCATTGCCAGCAGGCCTGGAATCACTGATTTAGTTTTTATTCTTTTCATAGGTTTAACTTTTATTATTTTAATTTCTTTCAGATTGTTTGGGTCGATTACTATTCCGTTCTAACCTTTACCCAGTCTACCATTAGTCCCGCATCATCTTTGCTTCCCTTCTCTGCAAGAGACCTTAATCTTAGATAGGATATACCGGACCCCGTTTCATTTTCTGTATTCATGTCCGTAAGAAGCTTATCTTCCAGGTATACCTTGCAACTTTCACTTTCCAGATCCCATTTCATTGTAACTATCTGCCATTCATGACCAGGTATTGACTTGCTGTCAAGTGTGAACATTGCAGTCTTGTCCCCGTCCGGATCATTGGGATGCCTGTGATGATCCGTTAAGGAAATGGAAGTACCCTGTGAACCCGGAAGGATTTTTAGCCTGATTTTCATTTCACCCTTTCTTCCCATAGGAAAATTCCGGACTGCCCCGTCACCAAATACTTCAGGGACTGCTTTGCGTATATGAAGGACCTTGCCACCTTTCGCAGAAGGATCATCCAGTAATTCGGGTCCCACATTACGTCCCGGTTTCTGTCCCAACTTGGCGAAAGTATAGCAGGACCATTTTTCAAGTCCATCGCCAAAATCATCTTTCATACCCGTCTCATAGAGCCATTTGGGAGAAACGCGAAACATGGCCCTTCCTCCGCCTTCCTCTCCCTGTCCAGTGACAAGTATTATTTTCTTATCCCGGGTATATGCCGTATTGGGATAGGAACATCCGGAGTCTCCCCTTTTAAAGTTATTCTGATCATTGCGGGTAGGAATCCGGAATATTTCCCGGAATCCTTTCCATGTTTGTCCATCATCCTCAGAGATAGCCATATGCAGCACATCACGATGGGTATAGATCTTTCCAAAGGTTTTAATGTCGGGATCCCCGGTATTACACCATGTAACAGCTATTCTGCCGTCAGGAAGTTTTAACAGGTTTGCAGGAGAGTTTGAAGTATGAAAGACTGAAGCTACACCTTCTGACCAGGTCTCACCTTCATCTTCTGATACCGATTGGAAGAGAAATCCGTTCTGGGTACGGCAGAGCATCAGAATATTTCCATTTCCGAGCTGTACGATGTTGGGTTCCACGGCTCCGTAATTATTTCCGATATAGTTTTCAAACACAGGAGCTACCACCATTGAGCCTGATTCCTTCCAGGTTTTACCATTATCGTCTGACCAGACTGAAGAACTGAAACTTCCGCCATAGGGTGGTTTGCGCTCCCATTTGTTCCTGTGAAAGCTAAATACCAGCCTTCCGCTCTCTGTCTGTATAAATCCCCTTATCGCACCGATCCTGCCTTTAGCGATTTTTTTGAGAGGCATCCATTCCTTATCGTATTCAGAGTACATTGTATGAAAGACGGAGAGGTCGGGTTCCCGGAAAACCAGGAGGTGGATGTTACCATCCCTGTCGATCAGGGTACGCCTGGGGTATTGCCATATTATTGTATCCTGAAAAATGACCTCCGGTTCACTCCAGGTGAATCCACCATCTGTCGAGGTCATTGACATAACACTGTCGCTGTACCGGTTGGGTGCATGATAGACTTTTATAGTACCATCCTCAAATACCTGGACAGTAGCCTCGTTCATGGGTGATTCACGGAGAAATACGGGTTCATTATTCAGACCGCTGGCAGGATAATGTTTCGAGAGATCATATGTTTCGTACGACAGGGCCGCGTCCTGTCCTGTCAAACTAAATTGAACGGCAAGCAGGAACAGGATAATGAATGCATTGTATTTCATTGTTTTTTTTGTTTGATTATTATCCTTTTAATTCTATTCTGTTTTAACCTTAACCCAGTCTACCATTAGTCCCGCATCATCCCTGGTTCCCTCTTCTGCAAGGGATCTGAATCTAAGGTAGGATATCCCGGACCTGGATTCACTCGAAAGTTTCATGTCAGTTAGTAGCTTATCATCCAATAATACTTTGCAACTTTCACTGTCAAGATCCCATTTCAATGTAAGGATCTGCCAGTCATTACCGGGTATTGACTCGCTGTCAAGGTTAAACATTGCAGTCTTGTCCCCGTCGGGATCGTTTGGATGCCTGTGATGATCGGTTAAGGAGATGGCTGTGCCCTGTGAACCCGGAAGGATTTTTAGCCTGATTTTCATTTCACCTTTTCTTCCCATAGGAAAATTCCGGACCGCCCCGTCACCAAACAGATCGGGGAAGGCTTTCCGGATATGGAGGACCTTGCCCCCT
The DNA here is from genome assembly GCA_011053095.1 of Bacteroides sp. GTDB lineage: Bacteria > Bacteroidota > Bacteroidia > Bacteroidales > SM23-62 > SM23-62. The sequence continues at coordinate 13,829 of DRHS01000135.1, read as the reverse complement.
GCGGCATCAGGATCAGACATTAATTCGGGTCCCATATTTCGCCCCGGCAGAAGTGTCAGGTCGGAGAGAGTATAGCAGGACCATTTTTCCAGTCCCCCGCTAAAATCATCTTCCATACTATTTTCATACAGCCACTCTGGCGAGATAAGGAACATGGCCCTTCCACCGGCTTCTTCCCCCTGTCCTGTAACCAGAATAATTTTCTTCTCCCCGGTATAAGCTGTATTAGGATAGGAAGAGCCTGAGTCGGAACGCTTAATGTTGTTCTGGTCATTCCGGGTGGGTACCCGGAATACTTCCCGGAAACCTTTCCATGATCTGCCGTCATCATCGGAGATGGCCATATGCAATACATCACGGTTGGTATAAATTCGTCCAAAAGTATTAATATGAGGATCACCGGTATTGCACCATGTAATTGCTATTCTACCGTCAGGAAGTTTTAACAGATTGGCTGGAGAATTTGAAGTATGAAAAATTGAAGGTACACCTTCTGACCAGGTCTCGCCATCATCTTCTGAAACCGATTGGTAGAGCCATCCGTTCTGAGTCCGGATGAGCATCAGTATATTTCCATTACCGAGCTGTACAAGGTTGGGTTCCACTGCTCCGTAATTACTCCCGATATAGTCCTCAAAAACAGGAGCTACCACCCTTGATGTTGATTCCTGCCAGGTTTTTCCATTATCGTCTGACCATACAGATGCACAGAAGCACCCTCCATTTGGGGGTTTGTTCTCCCAAATGTGCCGGTGAAATCCAAATATCAGCCTTCCGCTTTCTGTCTGGATAAATCCTCTTATCGCACCGATCCGGCCATCGGCGATCTTTTTGAGAGCTGTCCATTCCTGACTTCCACTATGGTACATGGTATGAAAAACGGAGAGGTCGGGTTCCCTGAAAACCAGGAGGTGGATGTTACCATCCTCGTCGATAAGGGTACGCCTGGGATATTGCCAGATGATTGAATCCTGATAAATGACTTCAGATTCACTCCAGGTGAATCCACCATCTGTCGACTTCATCGACATAACACTGTCGCTATACCGGTTGGGTGCATGATAGACTTTAATAGTTCCATCTTCAAATACCTGCACCGTAGCCTCGTTCATGGGTGATTCACGCAAGTATACAGGTTCATTATTCAGACCCTTGGAAGGATAATGTTTCGACAGATCATATGTTTCGTGGGAGAGTGCTGCGTCTTGTCCCCTCAAACTGAAATGACAAGCAAGCAGGACCAGAATAATAAAAGCGTTGTGTTTCATTGTCATTATTATATTAAAGTAATATTTTGATACTGAGCTTTACCAGGTATATCCCAAGTTCTTTTTTATCCCATCCCCCTCGTTCAAGTTCTTCCACTCCAGGTGGAATGCCTTCAAATATGATTCCAATATCCCCATCCGGAAACTGTACAGCTGTATTATATCCAAAGGTCCATCCCGGTGTGATCAATCCCCCTGACCAGGAGGCACCGTTATCCAGACTTATAAATGCACCTCCGTTGGAGCGGGCTGTCTGTCTTGAATCTTCAGATCCGACCTTAAGTGTTCCTGCCTGCTGTTCGAGAATATATTTATCGGCGGCTTCGGGTCCGAGGGGACCGGCGAAGATGACAGCATGTTTTTTTTCGAAGGTGACAGACAGCAAGGAATTATTGCATCCGGCCCAGACATCGGGTAGGGCCATGGATGGTTCACCAATAGTGATTCCTCCGTCCATACTGGTACAGGTTTGAACCCCAAACTGGCTTTTTTGCTCCCTCCAGTGGAAAAGGATGGTTCCGTCAGGAAGTTCGCAGGCCGTAGCCTCGGTATTACCTATTACGCCATTCTTTGCAAATTGCCAGTTTCCCCCATGATTATCACTATAGAAAACGCCCTGGATGCTTCCATTCGGTCCAATTCCTCCTGGCACAAGCAGCCTTCCTGCATATTTTCCTTGCTGAAGCTGTATCCCGTGTCCCCCGCCAAAAACACATATTCCGGGTTCATCCTCAAGAATGGGTTCAGGCTTACTCCAACTCTCTCCCTCATCATCTGAAAAAAGTACGTAATGCTCACAGGCTGAATTTACTCCAAGTCGATCATTCCGTTCAGGAGCGTTAAAAATTACATTCACCAGTAATATGAGCTTTGAAGTCTTCCTGTCATAGATAAGGGTAGTAGGCAGGAGGCTTTCCATATCATAATCCATAATGCGCATGGCAGGAGACCAGGTGTTGCCATTGTCTTTGCTTGTCCGACAGATTAAGTCCTGGTGTGCCCGGTCATTCTTAGCATCCTGGTCATGGGGACCAAAAACCACCACCAGGGTTCCCTTATCCGTGATAACCGCGTTGGGTTCCCTGCATCCTCTATATCGGAAATCGTCTGCATTAGCAATCTTTGTCTCACCAATCTTGCAGATTGTAGTGAACATTGGTTCATCAGAATTATCTGCTGATTTTGTCTGTGCCAATAGCGCTGCACCGGAGGATAGGATAAACGCCATTACAATAAGTACCATACTATGGTATTTAACTTGTTTTAATTTCATGGACAATTGGATTAGTTTACCATATTCATTAAACGTTTGAACAAGTCTAAGTCTACCAGCTTATTATTTTATTCCGGCTTGGTGTACCATTTATATTCTTCCTTATTAAATATCAAGTCACGAGTCTTATGTGGCGCATCCTCTGCATTCTCAGCTGGCAGCCATTTACTTAATTCGCTAATGACTTCATCAAACTCCTTATTACCGGCCAGATTGGTCCATTCATTCGGATCAATTGAATGATCGTATAATTCTTCGGTTCCGTCCTGGTACCTGATGTATCTGAATTGTTCAGTTCTGATTGCATGGTTGTCTTTACCATGGGTTGTAATGGAGGGATACTCCCATCCGGCATCCGGATCTTTTAGCAGAGGAACAAGAGAATGTCCTTCAAGTTCAGGTTTGGAAGGTAAATTGCATAGTTCGATCAGTGTAGGATATAGATCAAGCAAGCTCACAGGCTGATCACAAACAGATCCGGGAGTGGTGATCCCGGGCGCCACAATAACCATTGGAACTCGGGTTGAACGTTCCCAAAGGGTAAATTTATGCCAGTGATCCTTTTCCCCGAGGTGATATCCATGGTCACTCCAGAGAACTATTATTGTGTTCTCCAGGTAGTCGGATTTTTCAAGTCCCTCAAGAATCCTTCCAAGCTGCTTGTCACTATGGCTGATAGATGCATAATAGGCCAGGATGGCTTCTTTCCAGAGGCCCAATTCCACTACCTTATCATGCCTGGATCCACCATCAAGTGCCCATCTTTTGCCTGTTTCCGGGACATCTTCAAGATCATCCGGTTTATAGGGAGGAAGTTGAATATCGTCAATATTGTAGAGTTCAAAATATTCCTTTGGAACGAACCATGGGACATGAGGTTTGAAAATCCCGGCAGCAAGGAAAAAAGGGCGATCATGGCTCCTGGAAAGAAAATACCTTGCCCATGTTGCCACTTTATGATCCGGCATCCAGGTATCGGGTACATCCAGTGCTGCCCAGTCAAAATTTCTCTTGGTAAATTCAGTGATTGGCTGCATAGGCCTGATATCAGGTTGTGGGGCGGGAGGGTAGGAGTAATGGCCCCACCATCCGTTTTCCCGGTTGGCCTCGTCCCATAAGAAATAATAATCCCAGTCCTCAGGATTATTAAAGCCGATTTGCTCATGATAGGTTTTTCCGCCTCCTTCTACTATGTATTCATTATTCCTGAAATGCCTGGGTATTGAAACCAGGTTCGGGAATTTGGAAAAGATGGGCTGGGCATTATTATAAACCCCTGTTGTTGAGGGCATGAGTCCCGTCATCAGCGATGCCCTGGAAGGATTGCATATAGGAGCGGAACAATGTGCGTTTGTGAAAAGCATGCCCATCCCGGCCAGGCGGTCAAGATTAGGTGTCTGAGCCACTGAGTCTCCCATACATCCCACCCAGTCATTCCAGTCATCCACGGAAATAAAAAGAACGTTGGGCGATGCTGTCCTTTCCTGGCAGGAGCTCATGACGATAAGAATAGATGCTAATATCCAGTAAAAGGCTCTGCGTTTGGACCCTGATGTAATTAATATGGTTCGTCTTCTGTAGCTCATAATGCGCGTATTATTTTATTCGGGCTTAGCGTACCATTTATATTCTTCTTTATTAAAAACCAGGTCTCTGGTCTTATGAAGTGCGTCTTCAGCATTGTCCGCTGGCAGCCATTTACTTAATTCGGACTTGATTTCCCTGTACTGTTCCTCATCGGCCAGGTTAGTCCATTCATTCGGATCGTTTGAATGATCGTATAATTCTTCGGTTCCATCCTGGTACCTGATGTATCTGAATTGCTCTGTTCTGATAGCATGGTTGTTCCTGTCACGGGTAGTTATGGCTGGATACTCCCATTCGGCTTCGGGATCCCTTAAAAGGGGAACAAGGCTATGTCCGTCTAATTCAGGTTTGGAGGGTAAATTGCATAATTCAATCAGGGTGGGATAGAGATCAATCAGGCTTACGGATTTATTACAAACTGAACCGGGTGTTGTTATTCCGGGTGCGATAATTATCATGGGCACCCTTGTAGCTCGTTCCCAAAGGGTCAACTTATGCCAGTGGTCCTTCTCCCCAAGGTGATACCCATGATCGCTCCAAAGAACAATTATAGTATTATCAAGGTAGTTGGATTTTTCAAGTCCCTCAAGTACCCTTCCAACCTGCCTGTCGCTATGGCTGATTGAAGCATAATAGGCACGGATGGCATCTTTCCAGAGGCCCATCTCCACCACCTTCTCATGCTTAGATCTGTGATCAAGTGCTATTACCCTGCCCGCTTCCGGAACATCTTCCAGATCATCCGGATTATAGGGTGGAAGATTAATATCCTCAATATCATAAAGATCAAAATACTCTTTTGGGACATACCAGGGAATATGCGGTTTAAATATCCCGGTGGCAAGGAAGAAGGGGCGATCGTGCTGTCTGGATAGAAAATACCTGGCCCATGATGCAACTTTATAATCCGGCATCCAGTGATCGGGAACATCAAGTTCTGACCAGTCAAAATTTAGAACTGTTAAATCTGCGATTGAGTGCTCGGGTCTTATTTCAGGCTGTGGGGCAGGGGGTAGGCCATATTGTCCCCACCATCCGTTTTCCCGGTTTCCTTCATCCCACAAAAAATAATAATCCCAATCACCGGGATTATTGAAACCAATTTGCTCATGATAGGTTTTACCGCCCCCTTCAACAAGGTATTCATTATTCTTAAAATGCCTTGGAATAGAAACAAGATCCGGGTGGGTAGCAAAGATTGGTTGTGCATTATTGTAAACACCTGTTGTTGAAGGCAGGAGTCCGGTCATCAATGAAGCTCTGGAGGGATTACAGACAGGGGCAGCACAATGTGCGTTTGTAAATAACATGCCCATTTCGGCGAGTCGGTCAAGATTGGGTGTCTGCACTATTGAGTCACCCATACATCCCACCCAGTCATTCCAGTCATCCACGGAAATAAACAGAACGTTCGGCGAAGAGTTCCTTTCCTGGCAGGAGCTCATCAACATAACGGCGCATACAAGTATCCAGTAAAAGGATCTGTGTTGGTACCCTGTTGGATATAATAAAGTTAGTCTACTGTTGCTCATATCGAGGTAAATTAATTGTTTAATGAAAATTTGAGTCCATCAACTTCTCTTACATTCATTCCATTCACCGCAACCGGTACACAGGTGAACATCCATTTCCTTGAAGTCCCTCCATGCGGAACTTTCAAAAGGATCTCGTTCCACCCCTTATTCAGATGCACGATGCTTGGGTCACGGTAAAAATAATCTTCATCAATAAATGGGATTTCCGGAGTTGTTTGTTCGAGTCCTGGCTGTTCCCATTGAGGTGGCTCTATTTCCTTGCCGTTAACCCAAATTTTAGAATCTGTGTTATGCCATTGCCCGATCTCAGCTGTTGGTCCCCCTCTACGCCCACCGGACCTTGAGTACCCCTGGAATCCTATCCAGAAACCAGTTTCTTGCTCTTCAGGAGACCATACCCTGGTCATGGCGTATATAGTTCCCTGTTTCTCTTTAACAGGGGATGGGAAACCAAAAAAGTGTTGCAGGTGAATGGTTCCGCCATGTAGAACTATTTCGTTCCAGCGGTAGGTTTCACCATCAAACTGGTACTCATCCTTTACTTCCTGCTCTACCGGGAAAGATGTTGTCATATCGCCTTCATGATCAAATGGACCTATTATTTTCCATGGGATATGAGCATTTTTCACATAGGGGAATGGAAGGTTCTTAAAGTAATGGTTGCGGTGGAATACCAGCCTTTCTTCAAATTCAAGGAATTCATTGTATTCCGGGGTTTCTGCCCGGGGGAGTTGTGCCCAGTATTTCTCTCCATAGGAATTTTCCTTGCCCGTCCACATTGCTTCGCTGTATGTTACCAGTCCACTGTAAACAGGGTTGTGCATTATAATTTTCCGTTCCTCATCAACATAGTTATCATTCCAGCAGCAGAGAATACCACCAAGGGCAAATTCATCACCGTAGGGCTTCCTGCAGGGTTGCTGGTAAAACAGTTGCGAGACTGCCACAAGGGGATCCATATGATTCAGGTAGTTTGCCCTTGAATCCATATATGCATGTCCCTCAAGTGGTACAGACTGTCCCGTCCATAATTGTTTTACTGAGCGTTCATCTCCGGGAACAACAATTCCCGGGTGCCAGCCTACCATCTCCCTGCCTTGTTCATATATCCTGTCAATAAGAGGTGCCAGGAAGTCTTCATCAACCTTCTCCTCCGGATGCCAGACCTCATCCGTTCCAAGGTGAATATATGGCATCTTTTCAGGTGGGGCTAACTCGCAAAGCTCATCGATCAGATCAATCACAATGTTTTGTACCTTTTCTGAATTCATCGAATTTATATTCAAGGCCTTGCGGAAAGCCTGGGTATGACCCGGAATATCGAACTCGGGGATAATGGTAATATACCTTTGTGCACAAAAGTCAACCAAGGCGACAAATTCCTCCCTGGAATAATACATGCCGGGCTTTCTTGAAGTTGCTTCTTCGGATTGAAGTTCGGGGTATTTTGGGCTCTCCAGCCTCCATCCCGGGTTATCTGCCAGGTGCATGTGAAACGTGTTCATTTTATAGGACGCCATCACTTCCATCTGTTCCCGGAGGTATTCAGGGGACTGGTAATTCCGGCCTACGTCCTGCATATAGCCCCGGATTCTAAAAGCAGGCCAATCATCAATGCTGCATTGGGCTACTTTAGGGCTCTCCCCGGTGCTGATGAGCTGCTTCAGGGTTTGTGATCCGTAAAATATTCCTGCAGGGGAGGTGGCAGTTATGATTATCTTTTCATCAATTTTCAGGCTGTAGGCCCCGTCAATTCCATGGGGATTTTCAACCTGGGCCTTTTTCAGATGTATTTCTGTTGTGTTTTCACCGGGATTGGAATCATATTCAAGACCCAAGCCGGTTAGCATCTTGATCAACTTATCTTTCTCTTCAGCAAAATCATCAGGAGACTGGACTGTAAAAGATACCGGCGCCAACCACTCTTCTCCCCATTCAATTTGTTGAGGCATTGGAATCAGGGGCATATATACTTCTGTTTCTTTATTGCAGGAAAAAAGCATGAGTGCCAGGAGAAATAAAACAATAATGACACCCATTATTCCCTTCAGCCGTGTCCTTTTAATTTTCTGAGTCATTTCTAATCAATTGAATGAAATTACTGTTACGTTAATTCAGCAATGAATCCGGGCGCATTACAGGATTTTTACCTGTCGGGATCTTTTGTATCTCCATCTCTGACCATGGCAGGACATTGCATTTCTCTGCCCACTCATTGTATAGATTTTCCAGTTCCCGAACCTTCTCAGGGTATTCATCAGAAAGGTCGTTTAGTTCAGTTCGATCTGCTTCAATATCGTACAATTCCCAGTTACCCGGATACTCTGATACCAGTTTCCATTTTCCCTCGCGCACAGCCTTGTTCCCCTCATGTTCCCAGAAAAGAGATTCATGTTGGGAATCCATATTTTCAAAAACAGGCAGCAGGCTTTTCCCTTCTACAGGTGTGATAGCATTTCCATTGTATTCTGATGGATATTCTGCTCCGGCCGCTTCAAGGCAGGTTGGCATAAGATCAATGATATGGGCCGTCTGATCCCTCCACTGGTTTTTTGCGCTGATACCATTCGGCCAGTGGACAATAAATGGTGTGGAGATCCCACCTTCGTGCACATAGGTTTTATACTTCCGAAAGGGAGTGTTGCTCAGATTGGCCCATTGGCCATATCCCTGGTAGGTGTCGTCGGGACCAGGCATAACTCCTGGGATATCTCCTGCAGTGACTTCGCGACCGTCTCTGGTTTTCAGGGGGACGTACACCATGATGTTCCATGGTCTGCCTGAATTACCTATTTCACCGTTGCGATGCTCCAGGTCTTCACCTCCATTATCTGAAAGGAAAAGAATCAGGGTATTTTCGAGTTCCCCTTTCTCTTCAAGGGCATCGACAATTTGGCCAACTCCCCGGTCAAGATGGTCTATCATTGCAGCATAAACCTCCATCCGTCGTTGTTCCCATTCCTTTTGAGAAGAATCCTCCCATTTGCCTGATTTTGCTGTATCTCCCGGAGATAATTCCCAGCCGGTATCAATGATTCCCAATTCAAGCAAACGCTGGTATCTTTCAAGCCTGAGTTGTTCCCAGCCAGCTGAGAACCGTCCATTATATTCTTCGATTACCTCCCTGCGGGCATGAATGGGCCAGTGGGGTGCGGTATAGGCTGTATAAAGGAAAAACGGTTCACCCGGTTCAGATTCCCTTATAAAATCAGCTGCATTTTCACTGATGGCCTCAGTATAATAGAAATCCCCCTCGGGCTGAATTTTTTTATTGTCCCTCATCAGTGTGATTGGATCCCAAAAACTTCCGGCAGCAATCAGGGTACCATAAAAGCGGTCAAATCCTCGCTGCAGAGGCCAGGCGCTGCCAGGTCCCTCTTCAAACAGGCTGTGAGTAAGATGCCATTTTCCTGACATATAGGTATGGTAACCTGCTGATTTCAAAGCTTCGGCTATGGTTACACATTGTTCATTCAGGTCCGCTCGATAACCGGGCAGGTGGTAATCGACACTGGTCATATATCCCAGTCCGGTCTGATGAGGGTAAAGACCGGTCAGTAGGGCAGCCCGTGAGGGACAGCAGCGGGCTGCGTTGTAAAAATTAGTAAACCGAAGTCCATCCTGAGCCAGCCTGTCCAGATTGGGGGTCAGCACTTCCCCTCCGTAGCATCCCAGGTCGGAGAATCCCATATCATCGGCCATGATAATAATGATATTTGGTTTTTCCGGCTCAGTGTTGCATGAGGACAGAAGACCAATAAGCACACCTGTCAGTGTGAAGAGAAGTAATTTCTGCATGTTGTTCTTTATATTGGAAAACTCTATTTAAGGACAAGGTCTGACGGGAATTTGGCCCCAACCTCCTTCAGCCAGGATTTGAGCATGGCCAGCATTTCCTCTTTCAATTCTGGATGACTCGCTGCAAGATCATTTAATTCTCCAATATCATCCCTGAGATTGTAGAGCCGGGCTTCTTCGGTTTCATAGTAGTATATAAGCTTGAAATCGCCTTTTCTGATCGCGCCTTCCATGCGGCTGTGCGGGTAATGCCAGTATATGGCATCCCGACTTACCTCGGAGCTTGCACCCAGCAATACATCTTTCAGACTTATGCCATCCATGTGCTGTTCCGGTTTAAGCGGAGCATTGGCAAGGTCAAGCATTGTGGGATAGAAATCGTCACTGATCAGGGGTAATTTGCAGACTGATCCGGCCTCAACCTTCCCGGTCCATCTAATGATTGTCGCCACCCTGATACCGCCTTCATCCAGGTTGTGTTTCATGCCTTTCAAGGGGAGGTTTGAAGTTACACTTCCTTTTCCACCGTTATCCGATGTGAATATGAAGACCGTATTTTCATTGAGTCCCATTTCTTCAACTGCCCCCATAAGCCTGCCAACGTTTTCATCCATATGCTGTACCATAGCGGCATAATTTGGATTGTTCTGGTGAGCTTTCTCAGCGGGATTTTTCTCTGTCAGCGTATCCATTCCCATATTATGGATCTTTTCAGTATACTTCTTCACGACCTCTTCTTTAGCCTGCAGGGGGGTGTGTACGGTATGGTATGAGAGGTATGCAAGGAAGGGTTTGTCTTTGTTATCCCGGATGAAACGGATGGTTTCGTTTGTCAGACGTTCCGTCAGGTATTCTCCTTCGGGACCATCTTCCATGTGAGTCATGTGATGGGGACTGAAAAACCTTATATGTCTATCGTATTTAACGTCGTCAGGAGGATCAACATCCGGATATGCAATTGCCCATGCATGCTTAGAATCCAATCCTCCAATGGCGGTGTCAAATCCCTGATTTGCAGCCCAGTGCTCCTGGGAATATCCAAGATGCCATTTGCCAAAATACCCGGTTGCATAGTTCTGTTCTTTAAGGGCTTCAGCAATTGTAAACTCCTCGAGAGGCAGTGCATGAGTTACATATTCAGCATCGCGTTCGGGTGTTATAAGATAGGTTGTAATCCCTGTCCGGGCCGTAGATTTACCGGTAAGTATGGATGATCTGGTAGGGGAACAAACTGGTCCCCCGCTATAAAAATCAGAAAAAACCATCCCCTGGGTGGCGAGCTTATCTACATTTGGGGTTTCATACACTTTACTTCCATTGTATGACAGATCACTCCAGCTGAGATCATCCACCAATACAAATACAAAGTTAGGTTGGACTTTCTCTTCACCTTCGCCTGTGCATGCAGGGAGGATTAATCCGCCCAGAAATATCAGGATTACAATTTCTGCTCTTGATTTAAGTTTTTTCATGACCCAAATTTTTAGTTTCTGAAGACGTTCCTGTTTATTCAAAAAATTTTACTACGGACAGTTTATATCTTGGTTACCAGATCAGCAGGGAATTTTGCACCGACTTCTTTCAGCCAGATTTTTAGCATTGCCAGCATTTCCTCTTTCAGTTCTGGCTGACTTGCTGCCAGATCATTTAATTCACCAATATCATCTCGGAGGTTATAAAGCCGGGCTTCATCTTTTTCATAGTAATAGATAAGCTTATAGTCTCCTTTCCTTATGGCACCTTCCATCCGGCTGTGGGGGTAATGCCAGTATATGGCATCCCGCTGTACCTCGGAGCTTGCACCAAGCAATACATCTTTCAGACTGATACCGTCCATGTGCTGTTCCGGTTTTAGCGGAGCATTGGCAAGGTCGAGCATGGTGGGATAGAAATCGTCACTAATCAGGGGTAATTTGCAGACTGATCCGGCCTCTACTTTTCCGGTCCATCGAACGATAGTGGCTACTCTGATACCGCCTTCATCCAGGTTGTGTTTCATGCCTTTCAAGGGGAGGTTCGAAGTTACACTTCCTTTTCCACCGTTATCCGATGTAAAAATGAAGACCGTATTTTCATTGAGTCCCATTTCCTCAACTGCATCCATAAGCCTGCCGACGTTTTCATCCATATGCTGGACCATAGCGGCATAATTCGGATTGTTCTGGTATGCTTTCTCAGCGGGAACTTTCTCGGTCAGTGTATCCAATCCCATAGAATGTATCTTCTCGGTATACTTCTTGACAACCTCTTCCTTAGCCTGCAGGGGAGTATGCACGGTATGATAGGAAAGGAAGGCCAGGAAGGGTTTGTCCTTATTATCCCTTATAAAGCCTATGGTTTCGTTTGTCAGGCGTTCCGTCAGGTATTCTCCTTCGGGACCATCTTCCATGAAGGTCAGGTGATGGGGACTGAAAAACCTGAGATGGCCTTTTGCTCTGTCCATGTCTGGTGCTTCCACATCCGGCCAGGCTATTGACCATGCCCATGGAAGGTCCATTCCTCCGATAGCAGTATCAAATCCCTGGTTTGCCGCCCAGTGTTCCTGTGAATATCCAAGATGCCACTTCCCAAAATACCCGGTTGCATAATTTTGCTCCTTCAGGGCTTCAGCAATCGTTAGCTCCTCAAGGGGTAAATGACTTGTTAGATGTTCAGCATCACGCTCCGGATATAACAGATAGGTAGTTATCCCGGTTCTTGCTGTAGATTTACCTGTAAGTATGGATGATCTGGTAGGGGAACAAACCGGTCCCCCGCTATAAAAATCAGAAAAAACCATTCCCTGGGAGGCAAGTTTATCCACATTGGGGGTTTCATAAACTATACTGCCATTGTAAGACAGATCACTCCAGCTGAGATCATCCACCAATACAAATACAAAGTTGGGTTGGGCAATCTCTTCACCTTCACCGGTGCATGCAGGGAGGATTAATCCGCCCAGAATTATCAGGATTCCCGGAATCATTCCGATTCCGGGAATTGTCAGTCTATTTATCGTTCTCATGGGTATTATTTTTTGCTTGATACCCAATCAATTGGAAACTTCACAAAACTGATTTTCTCGTAGGGACTATCAATTCCATTCTCATAAAAAAGCCCTATCTCTCCGTTCTGAAGGACTGTCAGGCAACTGTAGGCTGAAGGACCCTCATAAACCGTCCGTTTCACTGGCCATGACTTACCATTGTCGTAACTTAGGGTAACAGTCATGTTCTGTCGTTTCTTGGGATCTGCTGCGTTTGAGAATATAAGGATATTCTTTCCCTTCTTATCCTTGATCCGGATGCAGCTTCCCATGCAGGTAGGATCCGGAAGATCTTCATGATAAATTATTTCTGACCAGGTTTTCCCTCTATCGACAGAGGTGACTATCACTCTTTTTCCTTCTCTGTTTGTGTTTCTTGCATTCACAAGCAGGGTGTTTTCATCAATTTCCACCAGGGTGGCTTCATTGAAACCTGTTCCTATACTGCCGGAGATATCCCAGCTGATTCCGTTGTCATCACTGAAAAGATAATAGGAATAGAACTGTTCAAAATCAAAGACCGTTATGGGGACGATCAGACGGCCGTCACTCAGGACGGTACCTCTTCCCGGTCCTGGCCACATTGAATGCCAGCCTTCCTTTTTCAGCCCATGCTCCACAACCTGGGGCATTGACCAGGTAATACCTTCATCATCACTGAATACGTACTGAAGCGAAAGGTGGCGTTGTTTTGCGTTCCCGCCTTCCGGCACATCATTTCTACCCGGGCAGTAGGTGTAGAAAAGGAAAACCCGCCCTGTTTTGGCATCCTGAATCAGTGATGGGTCGCCGGCTCCCTCCTGGTTGGCAAAATTAACCGCAGTAATTATTTTCCCCCAGGTCTTTCCATTGTCTGTGCTCCGCTTTACCATCTGGTCGATGTTGTTGGGGACATCTCCCTTCCTGTCTACCCTGGCATCGCAGGCCGTTATGACAGTTCCGGAGCTTAATGTGATCATGGCAGGAATTCGAAATTCATGCACCCCTTCGGTACCTCCGATGAAGATGTCATTAGGTTCGAGGGACTGGGCGATCAAAGCTGATGCCGACATGCCTGTTAATACAAGCGTTAAGAGTCCAATAAAAATGTTTCTGTTTCTCATAATTTTCCCCTTTAATTAGTTATTTATCTAGTGTCTCTATCCATTCCAGGTTAAGCTTTGCCAGCCTGACTTTAAGTCTTTCACCATTGAAATCATATTCTCCCAGCATCCCGATATTTCCGTCCGGGAGAATTGCCAGGCTGGAATAATCAAATGCCTGCTCGTGAAAAACTTTACGTACCGGCCATGTTTTTCCGTCATCGTAGCTCAGGCAAAACTCGGCTTTCCCTCTTCTTCTTC
>DRHS01000134.1 GCA_011053095.1 Bacteroides sp. | reverse complement strand
TTTGGTATTTGGGCAGGCAAAAGCAGCATGCAATCCTGCAGCAATGCTGATTCGGCTCTCATCCATACAGCCCCACATCAAATCTATGTTCGAATTTCTGGCGGTTGAGGCAATTTTCATGGCCGAAAAGATTCCACCACATTTCATTAATTTAATGTTAAAGATCCCACAGGCCCTGGGGGCAGTTGCCAATAATTCGGCATCTTCCTCATTTTGCAGGCTTTCATCTGCTGCAATTCGTGATTTATAATGTTCTTCCAGGCCTCTCATATTTTCAATTTCATCTCTGTTAAAAGGCTGTTCAATAAATTCTACATTCAGGTCCCGTGTACCTTCTATAAACCTTTTATAGCCTGCTGTATCGTAGCCCTGGTTCGCATCTGCTCGTATGATTACCGATTGATCAATTCTTTCTCTTAATCTCAGTATCTTTTCTATGTCCTCCTCTGCAGAAGCCCCGGTTTTCAATTTGATTATTTTAAATCCCCTTCCGATGTATTCATGTGCCTCTTCTATTGATTCTTCAACCGGTTTTATACCGATTGTGATGGATGTTGGCAATTCGTGGTGATGGCGTCCGAGCATTTCAACAAGGGGCAGGTTCCTATTGAGTGACATGGCATCGAATAAAGCGATGTCAACAGCAGCTCGGGATGCAGGCGTATCGAACATCCTTCTCCTGAGATCAGTGCTTATCTTTTGTATGGAATCAATTTTTTTACCAACCAGCCAGTTCAGATGGGACCCCTGCAGCACAGCCTCACTCCTTTCAATGGTTTCACCTTTGTCCGGACCGGTTGGTGAGGATGCACCTAATCCTTTAAATCCATTTTCAAGTTCTATTTCGACAATTATATTGGATACATCAGAGGTGGTTCCTTTAGATGCAATGGTGTAGGGCCTGAGTAATCCCAGGTCTTCTCTCCAGCTCTTTACAGAAATAATCCTCATGCCTTTTTAAATTTCTTTATTAAGCTTTCCACCAGAGAAAATAATTCATCCGTACCATCCCTCATTACATTTACAACCGGGATTCTTACTGAATCTCTGATCTGCTCTTCAACTTCCTTTTCTTTTCCAGGGTCAATGCCCGTCATATTCAAGGTAATCGCCATTACTTCAGAACCGTACAATCGAACCAGCTCCATTTCATCCCGGACTGATCCAATCTCCCATCCAATCTCTTCAAAACCCTGGTAATATCTGTATCCTGGTCCATACTGCAATATCACTCCATCGGCTTTACCGCTTACGATTAATTCAGATCCGCATGGTCCTGATGGATTTCTCAGTGCGGATTGTCCCTCAAGAAATATTACATCGGGTGATTCCTTTTTATCGCAGGTAGTAATGGCATATTCAAGCTCTCCGGAAACAAAATCGTTCATGGTGGTATCAAGTATAAAACCGTATTTTCCGCCCTGCAGCCAACCGGTCTGACCGGTAAAAATCATTTCGGCCTTGATCCCATTTTCAAGGCAATTATCAACCAGTAACTGTGCGGTGGTTCTTTTCCCCAGGTTACAATCCGTTCCCAGTACCGCAATTCTTGGTGCTTTAACGCTGAGTATTTCTCCTTTCCAGAAGTTTAATTCGTTTCGCGGTTTTGAATTCCGGATATCGATTAAGTCCGAACCGCCGGCCCTGGCAGCTGCTATCAAATCATTATTCTCCCCGATAAAATTATGCAAGCCGCTGATAAGTGAAATGCCAGCCTTTAGTGCAGAAATGCCATGCTTTATAATATAAGGTGTAATGATCCCTCCGGCGGTAGCCATCCCGACTAAACAATATGCTGGTTTTTCATCCAAAAACTCCAGTAATTCCCCTACTGACCTGTAAACCGGAATCCCTTTATACACACCGTTTAACAGAACACCCGCATCATTGCCGGGATTTTTTTCATCAACGATGCCCATGATCCTGAACCTTTTGCTTTTTCGTATCAGGCCATGAGTTGTTTTGCAATTGTCACTGTTTACAAGATCGTCTGCCAGAATGATTGCTGTGCCACTTGCCTCGATCATTTCAATCTATAATGAATGGGTTCAAATCAGGGATGATTTATATCTTCGCAAATATAAATAATACTACCATGGAAGCATCCTGTACATTATGCAAAAGAATTCTTTTACCGCTGATTTTGCTCATTATAATTGCTTGCAGTGGTGAATCAGATAAAGAGGCCGGAGCCCTGGAGTCAATCTTTCCGAAAAGTAAGGCGATAGATTCACTGCTCAATGTTCTGCATGGCCAAGGCAGATTCAATGCCGCAATTCTGGTGGCGGAAGCTGATTCGGTGATATATAAAAATGGATTTGGCTATGCTAATTTCGAAACAAAGGATACCCTGACTTCCGAGTCATGCTTCCGGTTGGCTTCTGTCTCAAAGCAATTCACTGCCATGTGCATCATGATCCTGGAAGAACGGGGCAGGTTGAGTTATGATGACAACATAACACAATATTTACCTGAGCTAAGCTTTTACAAGGGGGTTACCATACGTCATTTATTATGGCATACTGGGGGCTTACCGGATTACATGGATTTGTTTAATAAGCACTGGAATAAGGACAAACTTGCCTTCAAAGAAGATGTTCTGAGCTTAATGGCAGAACATCAGCCGGAAATTGATTTCAGACCGGGAGAAAAATATGAATACAGCAATACTGGTTATTCCCTGCTGGCGAATATTGTCCAGAGAGCATCCGGAGTTGATTTCAATGAATTCATCACAGAAAATGTTTTTAAGAAGACCGGCATGTCAGCCTCCCTGGTTTGCAATGGCGCCGCGGATGAAAAGATCCATAACCGGGTTTATGGATACTCCTATAATAGATTCTCAAAGAAAATGGCCGATACTGACTATCATTACCTTAACGGTGTTGTTGGAGACGGTGGACTGTACTCGACGATAGAAGATCTGTTCAAATGGGACCAGGCATTGTACACCGGGAAACTGGTCAGCATGGAAACACTCGAATTGGCTTTTTCAGGATATAAACTAAATAACAGCGATACCCCGGGCGATTATGGATTTGGCTGGGGAATAAATAAAAATGACAGTACGGACATTGTTTCACATTCCGGAAGCTGGGTTGGTTTCAGCACATTTATCCAAAGGGATCTGGGTAATAAAACCACCATTATATTACTGAACAATACTAGCGATGAAGTCTATTATATAGTCGAGTTGATAGAAGCAATATTGCTTGATAAACCGATTCGGATGCCGGAGGATTTAAAAACCTTCGATTTGTATTAAGGGCAGTAATTTCATCTTCTTTTTCTTCAGTGTGGTAAAAAACAATTTGTTTGAATAAAACTATCTGCTAATTTTAATCAATCAGAAATCCGGGTCGTTCAGACTCGCAATAGCAAGCATTAAATTGATCCAAAGTACCAAAGAGTTTTAATATGGAAAAGAAAAAATCAGATCTGAAAATAATTGTCAATAAAGAGATGCTGCCCTCGGATATTCCGGTTGAGGGTTCTCTGGGACTGCTGGCACTGGGAGCAGTTGGAATCACGGAATGGAGAAAGGTAAGGGATGCTCATGATAAAAAATCCAAAAGAAACTGACATGAGCATAAAAACAAAAAAAGTATTGCTGATCGGCTGGGATGCGGCGGACTGGAAAATCATAAATCCACTGATCGAAGCTGGTGAGATGCCTGCTCTTGAGGGACTCATCAAAGAGGGTGTGATGGGAAATATCGCGACCCTGGAACCTTCATTTTCACCCATGCTATGGACCAGTATCGCCACCGGCAAACGTGCGTACGATCATGGGATACTTGGTTTTATAGAGCCCAATTCTGAAGGAACAAATGTAAGACCCGTTTCAAGCCTGTCGAGAAAAGTAAAAGCAATCTGGAATATTCTTATGCAGGAGGGGAAAAAAGTCCATAGTGTTGGATGGTGGCCCAGCCACCCTGCAGAACCAATTAATGGCATCAACATATCCAATGCATACCAGAAAGCCACAACCTCCTATGGTGACCCATGGACAATGGAAAGAGGTACTGTGCATCCGGCTAATAAAAGCAAGCTTTTTGCCGACCTGAGGCTTCACCCGGCCGAATTAACAGGGGCTCATTTAATTCCTTTTATTCCGGATGCAGCAAAAATAGACCAGGACAATGATGCCAGGTTGAGCAACTTTGCGAAAATCCTGGCAGAAACTGCCACAATTAATTCTGCCGGTACCTGGGTCCTGGAGAACGAGGAATGGGATTTCATGTGCATGTATTTCGATGGTATCGATCATTTCTGCCATGGGTTTATGCATTTTCACCCGCCTCAAATGAAAGGAATACCGGATGACCAATTCGATATCTTTAAGGATGTAATTAATGGTGCCTACCGGTTTCATGACATGATGCTGGAAAGGCAATTAAACCTGGCCGGGGCGGATGCTACGGTGATCCTGGTTTCAGATCACGGATTTCAATCAGACCATTTACGGCCAAGATATGTTAGCGATGAACCCGCTGCACCGGCCGAGCAGCACAGGAAATACGGTGTTATATGTATGAAGGGACCCCATATAAAGAAAAATGAAAAAATTTACGGAGCATCTCTGCTGGATATCACTCCTACCATACTGTCTCTCTTCGGATTACCAATCGGGGAAGATATGGAGGGGAACCCCCTGGTTCAGGCATTTGAAGATCAACTTGAAATAGGAAAAATAAAAAGCTGGGAAGAGGTAGACGGGAATTCCGGCATGCATCCACCTGATAAACTGGAGGATCCTTATGAAGCAGGTGAGGAAATCGCCAGGCTCGTTGAATTGGGATACATCGAGACCCCTGGAAAAGACGATAAGGAGAACGTGGAAAATTCCATCCTTGAATCTAAATATAACCTTGCCCGGGCTTACCTGGGAGGAGATAAATACAAGGAAGCCATTCCAATACTTGAGGAGCTTTACAAGCAGCATAAAGATAAGTCAAGATTTGCCCTGCCACTGGCAAACAGTTATTTTTACACGGATGAGATTGACATGTGTAACGAAATAATAGAAGGTTTCGAAAAGCATCAGCAGGTTGAATTAGAAAAACAAAGAAAAAAAGTAGGCGAAAAAAAAGACCGCAAAGGCCTCAGTAAAGATGAATTAAACAAGCTGGTTGAGGAAGAAAATAAAGATAAGATCAGACTGCTGAACACCCGTAACGATCTCATGTCCTTTGAACTGTTGAAGGCTGATATTCTTCTGAAAGAAAGAGAAATTGAAGAAGCGATCGCTGCTTACAGGAAACTGGAAAAGCTTATCCCGAACAGCAAGGTTCTGCAGCTCAGACTCGGAACCGCCCATATTAACCTGAAGGACTGGGACGGGGCCAGCGCTGCTTACAAAAAAGCTTCTGAGATCGATCCGGACGATTCTTCGGCACATCACGGCCTGGCCGTTTGCCATCTCCGGACCGGCAACTATTACGATGCAATTGAGGAAGCAATGAATTCAATCAGCCTGTTTTATTACTTCCCTTTTGCCCATTATCATCTTGGGGAAGCCCTGTTCCGGATTGGTGAGGTTGAGAGGTCCGCTGAGGCGTTCGAGTTATGTCTGATGATGAATCCGGGTATAGCAAGGGCCAGGAACTGGCTTATCAAGATCTACGATGAAAACCTGGATCTTCAAGATAAGGCCGAATATCATAAGAATTATTTTACTACTGGGGCTTCAGAGACTGAGAGATCATCGGATACCACTGATCATGAAAGCGGCTCCGAAAAGGAGTCATCCCACAAAACCGGGGACCTGGCAGATCCCATTATAGTTGTTTCCGGGCTGCCCCGATCGGGTACATCCATGATGATGCAAATGCTTGAGGAAGGAGGTCTGGAGATTTATACGGATAATAAGCGACTGGCCGATGAGAGCAATCCAAGAGGATACTACGAGCACGAAGCGGTAAAAAGCCTGGCAAAAGATAATAGATGGCTGGGAGCTGCCAGGAACAAAGTGGTTAAAATTATTGCCAACCTGTTGTTTCACCTGTCTCCTCAGCATAATTACAAAATAATATTCATGCTGAGGCATATCGATGAAGTTGTGAATTCACAGCAACAGATGCTTGTAAGAAAAGGATCCAAATCTGCCAGCACTTATCCGACCAACCTTGTTACTGCGTACAGGAAGACTCTGGAAAAAGCCAGAAAATGGGAGAAGGGCCATCATAATGTCAGGGTGCTATATGTTAACTATACGGATGTGATCAACAATACTATCAAGGAATCAGGGAAGATTGCTGATTTTCTTGATATGGAACTGTCCCCTGAAAAGATGGCGACAGCAGTGGATAAAAAACTTTACAGAACCAGGATGGATCAGGATAACTCCTGAACCCTGTTTAAACTGCCTGCAAAGTAAAAAATGAACTGAGTTTACATTCAAATATAAAAGTTTTTTATAAATTAGTAGACGACTTTAAACCAGAAGTATATCAATTTGAATTAAAAAGATCGCCTATAAAAAAAGAATTTACATCAAAAAAGAATCCTTTGTCAGACAAGCTTCTTGCCTATTCTGCGGCAGCAGGGGCAGTGATGGCTATCGGACAGACTGCCAAAGCCCAGGTAGAGTATACTGATCTGGATCCCGATGTTACCGTGATGACTGCGGTATCCGGAGCGCGTGACAGTGTGTTCTTAGACATTAATAATGACGGGACCAATGAATTTCTAATAATTCACGGAAACGGTGACTGGTATGGCTCATTCATATCGATCAGAATGCAGAACCAGAATAAGGGTGCATTTGTTAAAACGGCACTTAACTATGCCTGTTCAACCTGGGGAGGTCTCTATAACTTCCCGGCCAAATTTGATCAGGGATCCATGATACCTGATGTGGATTCCCTATTCACTCCCCTTGGTAGTAATGCCTCTTTTTCTTATTCTATGCAGCTCGGATGGGCATCAACAGGTGGAACATGTGTTTCCGGACCATGGAAAGGTGTTACCGATAAATACATTGGAGTCAGGTTTGCACTTGACGACAGTACTTCTTTCCACTACGGCTGGATTAGGCTTGATGTCGCTGCTGATTTCGGTAGTGCTATCATTAAAGATTATGCCTATGAGCAGACCGCTGATACGAAGATCAGCGCCGGCGACGGTATGCCTGTTTCAGACCGAAACGGCATATTGGACAGGGAAGATCTTCAGGTTTTCTCTTCAGGCAGTAACGTGATCATTAAGGCGTCCGGTGACTTCCGGGCTGAAGCCGAGATCATTAATACACTCGGACAGAGGGTGAAAGTGATGCAGATCCGTGAGGGCAGGACAGAGATACCTGTAAACCGGTCCGGAATTTATTTTATCCGGGTATCGACCGAGGATGCAATGATCACCCGTAAGGTGTTTATACAATAATTTGTTGTTTTAACCAGATAAAGAAGGAGTTGTTCCAGGAGGAATCAACTCCTTCTTTTTTTGCTCTGTAACAATATGAGTCCAGGGAGTTGAATATTCTACTCATAACCCGGTTAATTGTGCCAAATAAATTTCAACGCTGCATTTCCAATTTCAAACTATGAATACTATGCCAACCAAATTTGATCTTAAAAAATTAGTTTTCCTGCTGATTTTCATCTTGTATGGCTTTACCCTGCCGGCCCAGCTTACCCAGGTCAGCGGTACAATCCTTGACGAAAATAATTTACCCTTGGCCGGTGTAAATATTTACAAAAAGAGTACTACAGCCCAGGGAACCACATCGGATATCAATGGGGCATTTCGGATAGAAGCTGAACTCAACTCAATCCTGGTGTTTTCTTTTGTCGGCTACAAAACATCGGAAGTCCCGGTAACATCGGCACAAATGAGCATCTCCCTGGAAGTTGAAGCCATAGGCCTTGCAGAAGTCGTAGCCATCGGTTATGGCAGTATCCGGAAAAGGGATGTTTCAAGTTCCATCTCCATCGTGCAGGGGGAAGAAATTGCAAAAACCGCACCGGGTAATTTCACACAGGGATTGCAGGGGCTTGCTGCCGGTGTCCAGGTATTTAATACCAACGGAAATCCGGGAGCAACACCAACCATAATTATCAGGGGAGCAACCTCTATCAGCGGAAATCCAAACCCCATTATTATTGTGGACGGAATCCCGATTGGTTTCAATGCAAATCAAATAAACCCCGAAGACATTGAAACCGTTTCAATTCTTAAAGATGCATCGGCCACAGCAATATATGGAACCCAGGCTGCTAATGGAGTATTACTGATTACCACGAAAAAAGGTAAAATGGGGGAATCCAATTTTAACATAACTGCCAATTATGGAATGCAGCACCTGAAAAAACCGGGTATTGCAGGTGCCGAAGAGTATATGACAATCCAAAACCTGAAACGTTATAACGAAAGGCCTGCAAGCGGAGAGTATCAATTATTTTCTGAAGAACAAATTCTAAATGCCAAAACAACAGATTGGTGGGATGAAGCCATCAGGCAGATTTCACCCAAGTATAATATTAATGTTGGACTGGACGGAGGGAGCAGAAGATTCCGCTACAGCGGGAATGTGGGCTATTTCAGGCAGGAGTCACAGTTTGAAGTAGGAAACTGGGATAAGATCACAGCTCGATTTAACACGGAATATCATTTTAACGATAATATCAAATTCGGCCAGAATTTTTATCCCCGCATTGAAAGATGGAAAGACACGCCTGAAGTATGGTCATTAATAAGCATGGACCCGACCTCTCCTGTCTACCTGCCTGAGGATGAACAGGCAGGTAAGAACCGCTACAGTATTTATCAGCGTTCCTACAATAACGATACCTGGAATCCCATGGCTGAGATAGAACGCTACAAGGTAAACAATGACAACCTGCTGGTCGGCTTCCAAACAAATACCTATCTGAATATCAGGTTCTTAAAAGACTTTGTATTTAATACTCAATTAGGGCTTGATTTCAATTCAGAAATGCGTGACGAATATGAGCCTGAATTCTATATTCATCCCGAGGAATCAAACATCGAAAATTCTGTCTCACGTGAGGTCCAGAACTATTATAGTTTTATTTCCAATAATACCTTAAACTACATAAAATCAATAAACGATGTTCATAACCTAAATGTCTTGATCGGGCTCGTAGCCGAAAAAGGACTGAGACGGAATGTAGACGCCTATAAAAAAATAATTCCGAGTGATAATAAGTACTTACGCTACCTGAACGCTGCGGAAAAAGATCCGGAAGCATTGGGGAACGATCAGATTGAGGTAGCTTTATTATCGGGGCTTGGCAGGATTATGTACAATTATAATGAGAAGTATTACCTGAACTTTTCGTTCAGAAGGGATGGATCCCATAAGTTCCCGGAAAATAACAGGTATGGAAATTTCCCTGCATTTTCAGTTGCCTGGGCGGCACATAATGAATCATTCATTCAAAACCTGCAATGGATAAGTAATTTGAAGGTCAGGGCTGGATGGGGACGTGTGGGAAATCAAAAGATCCTGGATCCCAATGTATTCCTGTGGTCGCTTGGACAGGCTCCATATGTTCTTGGAAATAATGCAGAAACCTTTATCGGATCTTACAGTGACCAATACGCCAATGAGGAAATTAAATGGGAAATGGTTGAAGATTTGAGCGGGGGAATTGATATAGCCCTGTTCAACAATAAAATAACCGCGACCATCGGGGTTTTCTCAAAGAAAACCATGGATATGATAATGGAAAAGGAATACCCATTTTTCAGTGGTTATCCCAATTACGAGACCAGGGTCTGGTCGAATATCGGCAGCATTGTTTCAAAGGGAGTGGAACTGGAACTGGGCTATAATGATTATGTGGGCAATTTCACCTGGGGTATTTCCGGCAACCTCACACATTTTAAAACCAGGGCGGATGAGCTTGCAGACGGAATTCCTTATCTGGGTGCCTGGTGGGGTGATTATCTTACCAGGACCGTGGAAGGAGAGTTGGTTGGACAGTTCTGGGGCTATCAAACGAATGGTCTTTTTCAGAACTGGACTGATGTTTATGAACATTGTGTAAGGGATGCAGACGGGAATCCACTGGATAGAGATGGGAACATTGACGGACCACTGGAGTTTGATGCAGATGGGAAACCCATAAACAACAGGGACCTCATGCAAAACCGGGCAGTCCCGGGTGATGTTATATTCATGGATTTAAACGGGAATAATGAAATTGACGATGATGACCAGACATTTATAGGAAGCGGCCAGCCCGACTTTACCATGGGATTGAATCTAATGGCTGAATATAAAGGATTTGACTTATCCATCTATCTATATGCCTCTGTTGGGGCGGACATTTTTAATGCAACACTGTGGGAGTGGGAATGGGGGGCCAATAATTCAAATACCTTCTCCGGAGTAATGGAGGATGCATGGCATGGAGAGGGTACAAGCAATAAAATCCCGATTCTTAATTTAAATGACCGCAACAGAAATTACTGGAAAATCTCGGACCTGTATATTGATAATGGAAACTATTTTAAAATAAGAAATATCCAGCTTGGATACACATTGCCCAGAGGTGAAAAGTTAAAGCTCCTACGTATCTTCCTTAATGTGGAAAATGCCTTTGTGTTTACTAATTACAGGGGCTTTGAGCCTGAAGTGTTCGGACAGGTAACCGAACAGAACATAGACTGGGGAGACAATTATCCCAATCCAACAATTTTTTCATTAGGATTAACCGTTAAGCTATAAAATTCAGGACTATGAATTCCAAAATAAAAATATCAGCGATTCTTCTGGGTATTGTTCTTCTGTATTCATGCGAGGGTTTTTTAGATGAACCAATCCGGGGAGCCCAGGTGCTGGATACCTATTTTGACAATGAACAGGAATGCGAAAAGTTTGTTGTGGGTTGTTACGAAACCATCCTGCAGGGAGATGTGTATTGGTATGTTAAATGGTTTTATGTACTGACGGAATCTGGAACAGACGATTCCTGGCTTGGCATGCCCCTGGAGGCCGAACAGGATTTCAAGGAGTTCTCTACCTTAACTGTTAATTCGCATAACACCTGGCTTTACCCAATCTGGGAATATATGTATAAATCTATTTACCAGTGTAATATGGCCCTTGAGAATCTGCCGGAATCACCTGTAAACGGCAGCAACCCGGAATTGATTACACGCCTTGTTGGTGAGGCAAAATTTATCAGGGCTTACGCTTATTTTGAACTGGTAAAGAACTTTGAAACCATGCCATTATTCGACCATGTTCTCAGTCCCACTGAACTAAATAATGTAACATTTACCGATCAGCAGCAGATATATGACCAGATTATCCGGGACCTGCAGGATGCAGTGGATGTATTACCGGATAACTATGATACAGATAACAAGGGCAGGGCTACCAAATGGGCTGCATCTGCTTATCTGGCAAAAGCCTATATGTACTCCGAAAACTGGGAAAAGGCCTACGAGTATGCCAATGATCTCATTGTAAGCGGACCTTTCAGCCTGGAGCCCCGGTTTGGTGAGATCTGGGATATTAATAACAGGAACGGGGTGGAATCGATATTTGAATTTCAAACCAATTACGATCCGAACTATACAACAGGAAATGCTTTCCCTATACTCACCGGAGCCCGCAAGGATAATGGCGGCTGGTATTATACCCAGCCTACAAGCAACCTGGAAAAAGAATACCTGGCCCTGAACGATACCATAAGATTGCGCGCCACCATTATTAAAGGAATTAACGAGGCGACAATTAACCAGGATATTGTTGGAAAAGCTCCGGTTTATGATACCGATGGGACAACGGTAGCTTTACCCGAGTTAAGAATAGCTACACTGGAGGAATCCAAATCCATGCGGGTAAACCGCAAGTTTTTCATTCTCCCGGATGACAGATTGCCCACTTACTCATCTCAATTGATGAACCACATTCCCAAGAATCAAATATTATTGCGACTGGCGGAGGTGAAATTCATAAGGGCAGAAGCCATGTGGCGAATGATAAATACCGTCGGGGGAGCAGCTTTTTCAGAAAGTGATATTATCAATGGCGACCTGCACGATATAAGAGACCGGGTAGGTCTGCCGGATATTAATTCATCGGGGAACCAGCTGCTGCTGGATATTTACAAGGAACGTCGGCTGGAGCTTGCCATGGAATTTAAACGATGGGATGAAATGCGCCGTACCAAACATCCGGACGATGGAAGGCGCATGATCTACCATATTATGGGTCCCCAGGGTTCATTCGTTTTGTATAATATGGAACAAAACAATGATTATTGGGAGAAAGGCAGTCCATATGCTGAATTTGAACCCAGCGATAAGGGCATAGACTTTGTAACGGGGGCGGAATGGCTCCCAATACCGGCCAGGGA
>DRHS01000133.1 GCA_011053095.1 Bacteroides sp. | reverse complement strand
CTTCCACAGACATGGAAAATGTATTATCATCTTCTATCAACAAATGATAGTTGGGAGGTGCAAGATAAACTACCCCATCCTTGATATTTTCTTTCTCATCAGCTTGTTTTACACGTATCCTACATTCACTATTTAAAGATCGTTCCAGATAATCATCAGAATCCGAATGTCTGTGTATAACAATGATAATGGAGAAGGTAAGATCCGACGGTAAGCCCAGAAGGATTGTTTTGAGTGCTTTCTGCCCCCCGGCAGAGACACCTATAACGACGGCTTTGTATTTGCGATCTTGAATTTTGGAATGTTTGCTCACTTTTTGTTTCAATTTGCTTACATTCATCCCATTCTCTCCATTCAACAATCCAAAATTAGCATTTCTTAAATCAGTGTGAGTTTCCTATTTTTCCTGTATATTTTTTCACCCTCTGCTACATTTTCAAAATCATCAGAGTATGTCGAAAACCGGATAGTTTCTTTGGAACCCAGGCAAAGGAATCCGCCGGAACGCAGACTCTCCCAAAAAAGCCCGAACACACGCTCCTGTAAATCACAGCTGAAATAAATGAGTACATTCCTGCATATAATTAGATTCATTTCACCGAATACATCATCTGTTACTAAATTATGATCTGAAAAGACAATATTTTTTTTCAGGGAGTTGTCCATGATTGCGTGGTCATATCTGGCAGTATAGTAATCCGCAAAAGATGCAATTCCACCTGCGTTCCTGTAATTGCGTGTATAATCTTTCATTCTGTCAATGGAGAATATCCCCTTTTTGGCCTTGTCAAGGACGGCTTCATTGACATCCGTCGCATAAATCAGGGTATTTTTATACAGCCCTTCCTCATTCAGCAGAATCGCCGTGGAATAGACTTCCTCCCCGCTAGAACAGCCAGCATGCCATACCCTTATGAAAGGCTGTTTCTTCAGTTCCGGGATCACGGTTTCCCTGATCGTTTTGAAAAAGGAAGGATCTCGGAACATCTCGGTGACATTGACAGTAAGGTCTAAAAGTAATACCTCAAAGAACTGTTTATCATTAAGCAGTTTGTGCTGCATTTCGGAAATTGTTTTGAGACCGGATCGGGAAAACCGGCGGCGGATGCGTCGTCTTATAGAAGCCTTTGAATAGTTCCTGAAATCATAGCCATACTTCTGATAGATTGCCTGCAGGAGGAGGTCGAATTCGATTTTTTCGTTTTCACTTGTTTCATCCATTGGGAGTATCTTATATTTTAATTTGAGATTCAGCTTTTTAAACCTGAAATCTCAAAATTTAAAATGTGAATTATTTATACAGCCACACCCTCAACACTGAAAATAGTCTGTCCGTATCAACCGGTTTTGTCATGTAGTCACTGGCACCAGCTTCGATACATTTGGCACGGTCTCCCTTCATTGCCTTTGCCGTTAATGCGATAATAGGAAGATCTTTAAACCGTTCCTGCTTCCTGATTTCTTCCATGGCCTCGTAACCGTCCATCTCAGGCATCATAATATCCATCAGTACCAGATCAATTTCCGGATTGTCGTTTAAACGTTTCAAGCCCTCCTTACCGTTTTTTCCGACCAGCACCTCCACCCCCTTATCCTCAAGAACCTTCTTGAGAGAAAAGACATTCCGCATGTCATCGTCCACGACCAGTACCTTTTTGCCAGTTAGAATCGCTTCCTTGTCATGAATCATCCTGATCATCTTTTGTTGTTCTTCAGAAAGGTTGGTTTCAACGCGATGCAGGAACAATGTAGTATCATCAAGGAGTTTTTGCTGGGAACCAGCCCCTTTAATAATTGTTG
>DRHS01000132.1 GCA_011053095.1 Bacteroides sp. | reverse complement strand
CCAATAATATGTCTATGCATATGCACTGGGCCAGACTGATTGAGATACTGCACTCCGCTGAAATGATGAAGGAACTACTTGAAGATCCGGATATTGTTAACGGTGAGCTTGTAGTCAAAGGTGAGAAAAGGAACCAGGGTGTGGGTATGAAATCTATTGTATTCAGTCTTGCAAGTGGACCCACAGTGTACCATCCTTCAGCTTTACCGAATTCCTTCAGGTAGGGGAACTTCATATATGACCAGGATCGTACTTCTTCATCGATATAGTCCAGGTAATTCTGGTAGTCCACATCATGCAGTATCTTTTTTCCATTCGTATCTACGGCTCTCAATACTCCGTGGTACAGGTCCATTGCCCCGTCAGCCCTGACCAGGCTCAGGTGGTTGGATGAGAAAACGGAATAATTATCGATGAAGTCCTTGTTCTTTTTATGGTAATCCTTAAACCAGTCCAACGCTCCCTGTGACCAATCGATCATCTTATCTGTGTTAAGCGGGTCGGCTCCTTTCAGGAAGCTGTCCCTCTCCTCAATGCTGAGGTGCTTGTTGATCCCCCCCGGAATGGCACCGGTACCATGGATCTTTTTTCCGGCAGTTGCCCGGATAATCTCCTGTCCGAATTTTCTCATCATTACACCCTGAACTGCCAGGTCCTTGTCTGTGAGTGCGATGCCAATGATATTGCGGATAGCAGGATCACCATCAATTCCGAAAACCATATCCGGAGCAGCGAGGTGGAAGAAATGCAATGAATGCGATTGAAACATCTGTCCATAATGCATCAGGCGCCTCATCTTTTCCCCGGTGGGTGTAAGTCCGTCACCCGTTCCGGCACCGACGATCACGTCCAGTGCCTTTGCAGCAGCCAGGTGGTGAGATACGGGGCAGATTCCACAAAGGCGTTGTACAAGTACCGGCATTTCCCAATAGGGTCGTCCCTGTACAAAACGTTCAAATCCCCTGAATTCTACAATATGTAACCTGGTTTGTGCTACATTCCCGTCATCGTCCAGGTGAATGGTTACCTTACCGTGTCCTTCGACCCGTGTAACCGGTTCTATCGTTACTTTACGTCCCATTATACTCCTTAATTAATCAAATTTTATTACTTCATAGGGTAATTCTGCGGGTTTTCCGCTGATAAGTGAAACCAGTGTTTCCCAGATCAGATCGGCCCTCGGTGGACAACCGGGGAGATAATAATCTATTCTGACAATCTCCTGGCAGGGATATACCTTGTCAAGAAGACAGGGTAACTCCGGGTCATTCGGAATAATATGGCCGGTATTGGCGGTGGTGGAAGGTCCGTTCAGGTAGGCTTCATGAAAACATTCCTTGATCAGGATTCCATTACGCATTGCCGGGAGTCCACCCATGATGGCACATTCTCCAAGCGAAACAAGAATATTACAATGCTTCCTGAAATCCCTGAGTACATGGACATTCTCAGAATTACAGCATCCGCCCTCTATCAGTCCGATATCACATTGTTTGGTAAAGGTTTTGATATCATTGATGGGGGATTTGTTGAACTCTACAAGCTCAATTAAGGTCAGGATACGTTCGTCTATGTCAAG
This sequence comes from Bacteroides sp., assembly GCA_011053095.1. Classification (GTDB taxonomy): domain Bacteria; phylum Bacteroidota; class Bacteroidia; order Bacteroidales; family SM23-62; genus SM23-62. The sequence goes on along the minus strand of DRHS01000132.1, from coordinate 10,635 downwards.
GATAGACATGTGACATCCGAAACAACCTGCAAGTGAAGTGGTAGCTAGAACTGGTTTACTCATTATTTTGATCTCCTTAGTCTGTTATTTATTTTCAATTTCACTGCCGATAGGGGCATTGTCGTACTTCCTCGTACCAATGGGTTCATCCCAGCCCTTTTCCCGCACCAGAATGGAACCGACAGGGCATATTTCCATTGCTTCTTTTGCTTTATCCGGACTCATTGCTGACATAAGTTTACGATCGGCAACAACAAGTGAATCTTTCCCCCTGTTTTTGTAGGCGAAGTAGCTTTTTCCATCTTCATCCTTAATTCCACGCATGCATCTTTTACAAAGGATACAACGGTTCTGCTCCTTGATTATCCTCGGATATGAAGCATCGACCTCTCTTATGGGAAAAGCAAAGGGGAACCTTGGCGCCATCATTTCATACCGGTATCCAAGTGCCTGGAGTTCGCAATTCCCGCTTTTTTCGCATGCGGGACAAAAATGATTTCCGGATACAAATAATAATTCAATAATCTCCTTGCGGACCTCATTGAGTTCTGCTGTATAATTTTCAATTTTCATTCCCTCATGGACCGGAGAAGTGCATGCCGTGGCAAGGCGGCCATTTATCTTTACTGTACAGATCCGGCAGGAACCCTTGGGCTTTAATCCCTCGTAATTGCAAAGGGTTGGTATATAGACCCCGTTATCCTTCGCGGCTTCAACAAGATATTTACCTTCATCTGACTGGCATTCTTTGCCGTCGATAACGAATTTGACTTTATTAGACATATCGTTTTATGGTTTTATTAGGTATTAAACAACAGTGGATCGGTTAGACGCTTCGCAGGATTCCTTGACGGATTCTGCAAGGTTAAAGCCAGTATCATAATCACGGTCACGCTGTACCAGTTTTTCATACAGGTGCCTGAAGTTCTGGATGCTGGTTATGATTGGATTACCGGCCGTATGGCCCAGTCCACATCTACTGAATTTCAGATTTTTGCTCCACTCAACCAGGTCATCAATATCCTGGACAACACCATGGCCGTCGAGAATTTTCTCGAGTTTCTGTTTTAAAATAAAGGGAGTGTTCCTGCAGGTTGAACAGGATCCGCAGGATTCTTCAATGAAGAATTCAGTAAAATTCATCACAACCTCTCGGATAAGATTCCTTGATTCATGAAAAATAATAAGAGAACCACCGGTTCCGAGGTCTTCGTAGCCAAGTTTTCTGGGAAGCTGGTTAGGGTTAATCAGTATTCCTGATGGTCCGCCAACCTGGACAGCCTGCACATCTGTTGCTCCAACCATTTCCAGGATATCATAAATAGAGTGTCCCCATTCAATCTCGTAAACTCCGGGAAACCTGCAATCGCCTGAAATGCTCAGCAGTTTTGTGCCGGCGGATTCCTGTGTACCCAGGTTTGTGAACCAGGTTGATCCCTTTTTAATGATTTTGACAACCTTGGCAAGAGTCTCAACATTATTGATGATGGTTGGTTTGCCCTTGAAGCCTTTTTCCACGGGGAAGGGCGGCCGGTCACGTGGCTCCCCGCGCTTTCCTTCTGCGGATTCAAGAAGAGCACTTTCTTCACCGCATATATAAGCACCTGCTCCATACTGGATCCGGATATCAAAATCAAATCCATTCTTTCCGGCGATATTCCTGCCCAGCAGTTTAGCTTTTCGAAGTTCTGACAGCGTATTTTCAAGGTACTTTCGAAGGTATAGATATTCATAGCGTATATATACGACCCCGGATTTTGCTCCCACCGCATAGCCGGCGATGGCCATTCCCTCGAATACCATTTTCGGCATTTCAGTCAGGATAACCCTGTCCTTAAAAGTACCCGGCTCACCTTCGTCCGCGTTACAGAATATATATCTTTCCTTTTCCCTGGACTTATTACAGAATTCCCATTTGAGTCCCGTTGGAAATCCGGCACCACCGCGCCCCCTGAGATGAGAATTCTTAATTTCTTCAATAACATCTCCGGGTTCCATAGTAATGGATTTTCTGAGTCCTTCTCCGGGCTCGTAAGGGTCCCAGAGCACGGGACCTTTTCTCCGGATATTGTTTTTTACTACGGCCTGAATTAGATCTGAGCTGTTTTTACCACCACCAAAATTTTGCTTATGCATTTCTTCAACCGGTTTACCTTCCTTCATATCGGCAACTATTTCCTTTACCCGGAAGGGGGTGAGGTTGGTAAACATGACATTGTTGATGATAGCTGCAGGTTCCTGGTCGGACATGCCAATGCATGATGTGTCAAACAAACCGATGAGTCCATCCGAAGACACATTGCCGAATAAAACACCTGATTGTTCCTCGAAGGTTTTCTTGACATCCTCCCTGAACATCATACCGGCCGTTACACTGTTATTCAGGTAAACAGTGTATTCTCCCAGGGGTTTCTGGGTCAGGAAGTGGTAAAAACTTATGGTTTCATCCAGCTCAACTTTGGAGATTGACAATTCGTCCGCAATCATCTGGTTGAGGTCCTCCGGAATATAGCCAAGCTCCTCCTGTATATCAAGGAGAATATCCATCAGACGATACCTGTCGTTTTTGTACTTCTTAATAATTTTGTTGACTGTCGTTTTCATTTAGGGGTGATTATAAGTTATTTGTTACTTTTTTGGCTTCCTTTCTATTCTTTTTGTATTTATTCACGAAATAGATCAGGTTGACAAGTTCATTCTCAATGTTGAAGTTGTTAATCGTGACTTCTTCAGTGCTCTTGAACTTAACCGCGGTAAAATTCAGGATCCCCTTTATTTCGGATCTTTTCAGGCTTTCAATTGTCTGTTGAGCTGCATTATCCGGCACCGCCAAAATAGCCACACTTATGTTGTTTTCCTTTACATATTCATGAAGGTCCTCTATGGGCTTTATGGGTACTTCACCGGTCTTTTTAATTTTCTTAACATCAATGTCAAATCCAGCCACAATTTTTATCCCATCCTTGTGAAATCCATTGTATGACATAAGTGCCTCACCTATCCTGCCTGCTCCAATAACTATCACCCGGTTTACCTCATTGCTGCCCAGTATCTCATTTATCTTAACCAGAACGTCATCAATGCTGTAGCCTCCTTTCTGGCTGCCTGATATACCAAAGAGCCCAAAATCTTTTCTGACAAGGGATGCTGAAATTCCAAGTGGGTCTGCAATATTATCGGAAAAGACCCTGACCAGTCCCAGTGACTTAAATCTGTTCAACAGATGCTTGTAGCTCAGAAGGCGGTTAATGCGATTTTGTATAGTCATAAATTATGAATTGAGCTGTTATGGCTGTAACAACAAAATGAAATCTAATAACATATATTGATCAAGAATGAGCGAAATTAAAATTTTCCAAGCACAAAAAAAATGCTTTTTATTGTATTTACCAAGGCTGGTAGTTATTTAGACGGAGTAAAAATTATATTGAGTCTTAACTTGCTGAAAATAAGGATTTATGGATATCTTTAGATCAGGGAGGAGAAGCGTGGTATTACCGGTTTATATTGTTCAGGATAGAACAAAAAGAGTTACATTTATTATCACGATCAATTGTTAGTTCTCCTATGCTGGTGATTCGGGTAATAGTAATAAATTAAAGTATGGGATTAAATCTTATAAAACTACTGAGGGTTTACCTGTTTCTTGTGGCTGCCCATTCTTTTTGTGTCGGAGTGGGACTGAGTGCCTTACCCATTGAATATTTTGGATTTTTCGGTTTTGAAGGATACCAGGGGGATTTTTTCAAGATACAGGCTGGGGTATTTCATTTTGTTGTGTGCGGAGCATACATACCAGCTGCCATTAATCCGGCAAAAAACAGATCCCTGATCCTTTTCTCAATCTTTGCCAAATTTACCGCTACGGTTTTCCTGCTGTTATATGCACTGTTTGCAGAGATGATCTGGATGGTTCTGGCATCAGGGATATTTGACTTTCTGATGGGACTGATCCTTATCTGGTTTTACAGAAAGATCTTCAATAAAAGGATGCTGAGAGGAGTATGAGATGACTATTTTTACCTCATCGGTGATTGATTTCCATTCTCAGAGGTATGAATCTGCTCGTTGATAAATTCAAAGTCTCTTGTAAGATCTGATTCCAGGGAATTGAAGAAAGTATCCTCGAGATCTGTAATGACCTCTTTCAGACTACCTACATTTTGAATTGATGGGAATCTGTCTGGCAACTGGACAATGCGGGCACTGTCTGAATCGAAAAATTCGAAAGACTCCTCAATTTCATCTATGCTAAGCTGAATTGCAATATTCACTGCTGTAAACAATTGTTCCCTGGTTTCCTGAGCTTCCGGATCAATGAGCAATTCCGATAGTATGATCTTTTCAAAATCTGACAGGAAGCTGACGACTTCGCTGGCAGAAAATCCTGATTTATATCTTCTGAGGGCAATAGCCTGGATATATTTCCGGATAAGGATTCGGTCACCAACCTTTATACTTGTAGCTATAAGTTGGTATAACATGGTAAGGTACCACTTCAGGACAAGCTTTTCCAGGTCCCGGTAATGTTCATATCTCACCTGGTTGCTACCGTTATACACATGATCAACCATTTTCGTGATGATGAAATCCCGGTGGCGCATCATGACCTCATAGGCTCTGATATTAAACCGGGTGGTAATGCGGTTCATGGCAGTTTCATTCTTCACGGTCCAGTCCACATAATGATTCTTCATATTCTCAATCATGAACAGCAGTCTGCGAATAATATCGTTTCTTGGAGTGGTTTTCCAGTCCAGGTTTTCGTTTGTCTTCCGGGCATCCACAACCAGCTTTTTGTCGATGTATTTCATCATCCAGGGGCGTTCAAAGGGTTTTTCGCCCAGCAGGTTACCCAGTGCTGTTCTCGCGATAACACCCGGAGTAGCAATGATCTTGGGCATTCTGATTGCCCTTTTGGGCCTTCCGTAAAAATATTTTGTTGCTGCTTCATACAGCTCATTGTGTGTTACCGTTCCACTGGGACTGGAAACATAAGTTGCCAGTTGGGGTAGGTTGTCAGACCGGTCCAGGATGGACACAATCATCTTAACAAGGTCGGTGATATGAATATAGGTGATGCTTGTTTCACCTTTACCGCCAATTATCCTTGAATTCCACTTTTCAGAGAGCCATGTGGAAAGGAAAACAAAGAGAGGGGGGTACTCGCACCAATCACTGTATACAGCTGCAAATCTCAGGATAGTGCAGGGGAACATGGTGGAATAATTTCGAATCATCTCCTCGGCTTTGCGTTTGCTCCGGGCGTAGGGGTAGGTGGCGTCAGGTGGACTCTGCTCGTTGAGAATCTGCTCAGGATTCGAATTAAATTTGCTTGCAGCCAGGGAACTGGAAAAGATAAATCGTTTAATATTCAGGTACTGGGCAAGTTTAAGGACATTGCGTGTGCCATCCACATTGGTATGTTCATATTGTGGATGGTCAACCATCGTGAAATCATAATATCCGGCCAGGTGCAATATAAAATCTGCACCACCGTACTGGTTTATACTTTCAACTACATCCTGCAGGTTTGAAAAATCCCCTATGTCAGCCTGGGTCCATCTTATGTTCTCATGTTTAGGAATTCCTGATTCGCGTTGCGAGCGTCTCGCAATACAAAACATACGATATCTGTTGACATTGTGCTCAACAAAATGTCTTCCAATGAAACCAGAAGCGCCGGTAATGATAATACCCGGAAGCGAGTTGTCCATTACAAATATCCCTCTGTTCCCCTGATCTCTCCTCTTCTCCGATATATATTAAACAGATCGGATCCCTTCTTAATCTCCGAATGGCTGCAACCAACCCGGTTGCAGATTCCAATGCAGTTGCAGAAATTTCCGTGTTTGTCACAGAATAGTGTAATCATATCTGCACCGCAATCGCATGGAGCATAGACAGGAAGAGGAACGTTGCAATCCGGACATAGCAATTCAATAATCTCGCCTTCAGAAAGATCAATGTCGATGGTGTACTTAGACTTGTCTCCACAGATGGGACTCAGAGCCATTAAACCTTCATCTTTTCCTTTCTTAACCTTTAACAGAATGCCTTTATAGCCCCTGACATTTACCTTGTTATTGATCAGGTCGTGCCCGTTGGGACAGTAACACTGTTTGATGACCATGTCTTCATCAATGGTCTGATCGCCTTTCTTTTTTTTCTTGACGCTTGGGATTCTCCACATTCCCTTTGAGTTAAACCTTGTCATAATGATGTACTGATTAATATTCTCCTGATGAATTCATCCACATAGTTGCTGACCTGTGAGAGAATATCCGGATAATGAGAATTCAGATCCTTGCTGAGCACAGCTCCGAATTCCAGGTCTTCTAAAATTTCTATGCCGATAATCAGGATCTCATCCGTGATATTAAAACCGAGGGTATTTCCGATTTCAAGTGACATATGGAATGACACATCATGCCGGCATGACAGGTGCAGGGTTTCCCGGTAGTTTTCTACTGTAAATAGGTGGACCCGTCCCGGGACACCCTCAGCTGTCTTAATAGTATCGATAAAAACGACACCCTTATAACCGTTCATATATTCAAGAAGTTCCAGTCCCCCGACAAAAATATTCTCAAAGTCAATACTCACAGTCTTCAAGATATCCTGAAGATCTTCCGTGAGTTTGAACGGTATACCGACATCCTGCTGGATATCATTGCCTACACCGAGGACAAGGATCCTGTTTGAACGGTCTTTCATTCAATCGTTTATTTATCCCTGCTGACGGACCGGATGACTTCGCCAGCTTTGTTCCTGAAATTTACTACCAGTGGCATCTTGCCTCTCTGGTGATGGGTTGCGCATGAGAAACAGGGATCATATGCCCTGAAGGCCATCTCAACCATATTAAGGATGCCATCATCAACCTTTACTCCTTTTTTGATGAGACCTTCCGCAGCTTTCTTGAGGGACATGCAAATAGCAGCATTATTATTGGTCGTGCCGACAATAATGTTGACTTTGGTCACGATTCCCTTCTCATCGGTCCAGTAATGGTGTGTCAACGTTCCCCTCTGGGCCTCAACGATCCCCACACCCTCATTGGGTACATTGTCAAGCGGAACACGCAGTTCGGTACCGATAATATCGGGATCTTCGGCGAGCTCAAGACAATGCTCGGATGAATAAAGCAATTCGATCAGCCTTGCCCAGTGCATGGCAAGTGTAGCGTGGACAGGCTTTCCTCCCAGTGTCTTATACATTTTATCGTATTCGATCTGAGCCAGGGGGGTTGCCATGCCATCCGCAGCATTCAACCTTGAAAGCGGGGTTGCATGATACACACCAGAATCCTGTCCCTCTACAAATCCTTTCCAACCGATCTTTTTCAGGAAGGGGAATTTAAGGTATGTCCATGGTTCCACACGCTCTTCCACATATTCCATGTAATCATTCGGGGCATACTTGCAGTGTTCATCACCTTTTGTATCGACCACACGAACCTTTCCATCGTAGAAATTCACCTTGTTGTTATCATCTACCATTCCCATGGAATGAATATTCAGGGAATAAGGGCCGTTGACAATGATGTCAACATAATCCTTATTTCCGAGCACAACATCTCCAAATAGCTGCAGTGAGAACTTTGAAAACTCAATAAAACCCTTGGCTTTTTCCACGATATCATCGCGTTGCTCCGCTGTGAGTCCCTTGCGAACACCGCCAGGTATATTCAAGACCACGTGGGTCTGGTGTCCGCCAAGCAGGGCCTGTATCTCCTGGGCAATTCTCCGTTGCTTTATAACTTCCGTACCGACCTCTATACCCACTTTTGCAATCACACCGAGAATGTTTCTCTCAGCGGCTGGTGCTGTCGGTCCCACTACAAAATCTGGCGCCGCAAGTGCATAGAAGTGAGCAATATGGCTATGAACGAAGTGTGCCATGTAGAATAGTTCACGAAGTTTAACCGCTGTAGGAGGAGGGGTTACACCGTATACAGCATCTGCAGCCTTGCCGGAGGCCATATGATGGCAGCCGGGACATACCCCGCAAATTTTGGTAACGATTTGTGCAAGTTCCTCAACAGGTCTGCCTTCGCAAAATTTCTCAAATCCTCTTAGTTCGGGGACCTGAAAATAAACATTATCCACGTCTCCTTCATCGGTCAGGAAGATCTCTATCTTCCCGTGGCCTTCAAGCCTGGTTATTGGATCAATTGTTATTCTGTTCATAGCATTTTCCTCCTGAGTATTGAACCGGGCAGGCTGAAACGGTAGAAAGTCCCCGCCGGATCATCAATATTATCTACTATCTTCTGGATTTCCTCTTCTTCATTCGAGTCGATCATAGTGCCGATGGCGGACATCATTTTGGCGCCCGGATCAGTGCAATCAACAGGAGGACCATAGCATCCACGGCAGGGGGCATTGCCCTCGATACAACGAAAGCCACATCCCCCACGAGTTGCCGGTCCCATACAAATAACGCCCTGCTCCAGGAAACAGGTTTCGCCGTCGTCAATAATATCAATGGGCCTTTTGAACTCCTTGATGGTTTTGTTCTCGGTTTTTTTCCGGGTACACTCATCGCACTGTGTCTTCTCCAGTGCACCAACAACTGATCCTTTTGGCGGCAATTCTGCTCCCGTAACGATGGCCATGAACACCTCGACAAGACGTTCTGTCTGAGGCGGGCATCCCGGCAGGTAATAGTCCACATCCACAACCTGGTCAAGCGTCCTGACGTCATTGTAGAACTCGGGGAGGGTCAATTCACCCTCCTTGACCTTGGTTACAGTCTGTGGTCGTATTTTATCCGGATTTTGTGTAGATTCAGTGGTTTCATAAATCCTTTCAAAAATACCTTCCCGGTCGGAGAAATTCCCTAGTCCGGGAATACCTCCCATATGGGCACAGGATCCGTAAGCGACAAGGATCTTCGTTTTTTTGCGCAGCAGGTGGGCAATATGTTCATTCTCGCTGTTCCTGATTGCCCCGTTGTAGAGGGTCAGGTCAATTTCCTGGTCGGCCATGGCCTCTACATCTTTGTATTTTGTATCCAGGGCTAACGGCCAGAAAACCAGGTCAGCTGCGGCTACTACATCAAAAAGCGCTTCGTGCACATCCAGCACAGATACGCAGCATCCCCCGCAGGCAGATCCCCAGTAGACAGCCATTTTGATCTTTGGTTTCTCTTTTGCTTCCATAAGATATTGGGAATTAAATTATGCTAATGTTTCTATTGTTTCTTTTATTTTACAAGGTCCCAGAGCAGTTATCGTTTCAGTCATTTCATTGGCGAGTTCAGCAAATTGCTTTCCCTCGCTGGCACTGACCCAGGCAAGTCTGAGCCGGTCTTTGTGAATACCCATCTGCTGAAGATATTTTTGCAGAAGGTGGTAGCGCCTCAGGCATTTATAGTTTCCTTCATGGTAATGGCAATCGCCCGGATGGCAGCCACAGATCAAAACCCCGTCAGCACCCTCCTCGAATGCAGACAGTACAAAGGTCGGATCCACCCTTCCGGAGCACATTACCCGGATGACCCTGACATTGGGTGCATATTTCATCCTGGATGTGCCCGCAAGGTCTGCGCCGGTATAGGAACACCAGTTGCACAGGAAAGAAACGATAGTTGGTTGAAATTCCATGATATAAGTATTTATTCTGAATGAACAGGTTTAAACTTCAGTCATTTCGGTTGTTAAAAGACCCTTGATTTGCGACAGGATCTGTTGGTCGGTGAAATGCCTTGCACGGATTGCTCCGGTCGGGCAAGCCGAACCACAGGTTCCACATCCTTTACACTGGACCTCATTAACCACCGAGACGGATTTCTCTTCGTCATAGCTGATTGCTGTGTAAGGACATACTTTTACACAGGTCTGGCAGCCGCAGCAGATATCCTCGTTGACCACTGCAGTGGTTACCTCGACCTCGACAGTGCCCTGTGTGATGGTAGCCAGAACGCGAGCGGTGGCCGCCCTGGCCTGGGCTACGGAATCAGTGATGTCCTTGGGTCCCTGGCAACTTCCGATAATGTAAACCCCGTCGGTTGTCGTTGCCACCGGATCAAGTTTAGGATGTCTCTCGATAAAGAAATCATTACCGCATTTGCTGACACCCACATGATGGGCTACCTCTTTTGCATCCTCCCGGGCTTCCATTCCCACGAGGAGGACCACCATGTCGGCCGGTACCTCGATATTGGTATTGGACAGCCTTTCCTTAAATTCGATCAGCATTTCACAGCAATCCTCCGGATCAGACTTGGTGATCTGGGGAATTCCCTCCCTCTGGTCAAAATTAAGGAACATCACACCTCGTTTTGCTGTTTCAGCATAAAGCTCCTCGCATCCCTTTCCGAAACTCCTCATATCGGCATATATCTGATAAACATGGGAGTTGGGGAGTGCTGACCGGACCTGGTTGTAAAATTTCAATCCCAGCATGCAACAGGTTCGTGAGCAATACTCATGGTAATCGTTGTTTCGGCTTCCGACACAATGGATAATGGCAATGGTTCTTGGTTCCTTGCCGGACTGAGTTACGATCTTACCCTCCTTAAGCATCTTCTCGAATTCGATCGAAGTAACCACGTTGGGCAGCTTTCCATAACCGTGCAGGTCGACTGAGCTGGGATCGAAAGGTTTCAGTCCCGTGGCAACAATAATAT
>DRHS01000131.1 GCA_011053095.1 Bacteroides sp. | reverse complement strand
GTTAGGATTAAATGTGGACTTTTCTAAAAGTTTTGCTACCACCAATTGTATTGAAAACCTGAACTCACAGATAGGAAAATACTTGAATAAGGTAAAGGACTGGAAGAACTCAAAAGAACGGTATCGATGGATAGCAGCGGCTTTGCTCGAGATTGAGCTAAAGATGAGAAAAGTCAATAACTTTAGAATATTGAATCAAATGCAAAAAACCATAAAAGAAGAAATTAAAAAACGAACCTCTCAGGAAGGAATTTCAACTAGAAATGGGACATGATCTTCAGAAGCCGGAACCTTATCAAGTTTTTCTATTTTGATGAGGGATACGGCATATTCTAATTTCAAAAGGCCATATTCATTTTCATCTTTTAAAAATTCTTCCTTCAGGATCCTTATCTTTTCGAAATCCTGAATTCCTTCAACCAGCTTTTCAAAGCGGATGCATGTCCGTGGACCAGGATAGAACTGGAACAGATCTCCTGCAGGGTATCTCCTCCATCGGGAATCCTGCAGGGGATTTTCAACCCAGGTATTAAAAGCCCAGAACAAATATCCTGTATATCCTTTTGCCGCTGCATGCCAGCCAAGAAATGCATTCTCTGCAGGAGGGGATGCCGTGTGTCCGTTTGGATATACTTCGGGACAGGCGGTATAATATGTGGTTGGCTTGCCCTCGGCTTTTCGCCGGTTCAATATTGATTCATCAATTTTAAGATAGGAGGCCATGCACCAGTCAAAAATGTCTTCCTCAATCTCAGGATGATATGCATCTCCAGCAAGTGCAACTCTCCATTCCGGATCAATATTTTTCAACAGGGCAATTAGGGCCTGCATGTGCTCAACTGGCCTTTCATCGACGGCAATTGCAGTCCTGGAAAACCAGTCTTTTTCTTTTAAATGCCGGGTGAACTCTTTTATCATTCCGGACCAGTACTCTGTATATTCATCCGTTCCTGGTGTGAGGGTAATGGAATTATTCTTTCCTGAAGCCTCGTCGTAATAAATGAAAGAAAGGTCCCATGTAATCATGGAATAACAATTGATGCGCCGGGTAATTCCACAATCCATTATAAACGATATATAGCGATCAAACAGGCTGAAATCATATTCCCAGCTACCATCGCTTGTTAAAGTCCATTTTATGAGGCTGGGATCATCAAAATGCACATGATCCAATCCCCACGGCTGCTCAATAATATTGGCAGAAATAACTTTTTGCCCTGCCTTTGCCAGGGTTGTGAAATAGGGCTTCATCAGCTCAAAATGCTTCTCACTCCATAGTTCCACATCATGCATCCTTGCGATGGGACCGGGGTACTGCCAGATGTCAAAATCATAGCTCCATTCAGCAGGAGGAGGCAGTGTATGCTCGAGAATATTCAATGAAATATTCAACTCATACTTTTTATCTGCATTAATTAATATGGTTCCTGTATATTGCCCGGCTGTTATATTACCGGGTACCTGCACGCTTAACCAGATTGGCCTTACGGTATTTGCCTCAACCGGTATTTTGTCGATAATATCGATGGGATCTGCAACCAGGAAAGCATCATCAACTGAGAGGTCCCGCGCTGCACAACCTCCGGTAATACCGTCGGCCATTGTATACCGGACAAAAGCTGCTGTTATATTTTCAGCTTTTATGAGATTTCCCTTCTTATCACTAAGATCTTTTACCCTGAAGCTGAGTTCAGGGATATCCTTGCCCGTCCAGACAAGTATTTGGGTATGAATCCTTTCACCTTTCCATGCCTTTGCCTCCCATAGATCCTGAACAGAGGCCAGGGGTACTGTCTCCTTGGCATAACGTACGTTATCACTGGCAAAACTGACATTCACCGGCATGTTGATTTTTGCCCATTCCTCAGTATTAGTCTCTTTAGGATTGGTAAGTTCCGGGTAAAATGTATTACCTGGTTTGCTATAACTTAAATCCTGTGCAATCAGGGTTGTACATAATAAACCCAGGATCAGAATTAGAGATGTTTTTATGTTTCTCATCCTGATTTAATTATTTGGGAATGTATGGCTCTCTTGGTATGACTTTACTGATACCTCCCAATATAATTGCATTACCAGGCATTGGTTTGGTACTTGGATTGCCGGATCTCTGTGTGGACTGAAATTTTACTGTCCCGTATACATTCACTTCCTTAATTTTTTTACCCCAACGCGGATTGACCCATTCATATGCGTAGAATGTTATGGGGTTGTCCTTTTCATTTGCGGAACACTGAATAGGATCAGCCTCGTAGCAATACGAAGATTGTGCAGATCCAGTCCTTCCTTCTGCTCTGTCAAGGCCATTTTCATTCGGATTCCATTCCAGGATATTTACTCCATATTGGACAGGAACTATTGCTTTAAATCCATCTTCATATATCACCTCGTACCATCCCAGGAGATCTGGTGTGTCAAAAAAGCTTGGCATATTAAAATAAGCTTTCATATTATTTGCAGGTAGTGCACAGGCCTGCAGAAAGATCAGGCTGCTTACATCAGCATCAATTGGAATGCCTTTGATCTCCTGTGGTAATGGATTTTCTTCCGTACCGACAGATCCTACAGCAACTGCACAATTTCCTGATACGCCAGTTGAAGGCTGCAGATTGAAAACTTTATTCCGGCTTTTAACGGTACCCGTTTTTAAAGTGCTCAGATCAACATTGAAAACTCTTGAATCCTTAGCCAGGTTAAAATGTGAGGAAATATCAATGGATTCAATTGGATCCCCGTCTTCACTGGGAATTCTTACATCACTCAGGTTTGATCTGACAGTAGGCATTAATTCCACTACAACCTTTGTCAGATCGGGAAGATTAAGTGTGTGTTGAGACCATACGAGGTTTGCGCATCCCAGGAAGTCAGTCAATAAATCTTTTCCAATATTAAACTCATCTGTGGCAGCCCAGGAGGAGGGTGCTCCTCCTGCTACATCTATATTTTTAATCCTTTCATCCCAATTGCTGATATTGGGTTTGAAATTTCCATAGACCTGGGTAAATCCGAAATCATCCACTTCCAGATCCCTTGACTCCTCAGTCCAGAACCAGTTGAATATTAATATATCTTTTGGAATGGATTTTTCGACCAGAGCTGGAGGGAGAGCGCCGGGCTTAAGGTATTTTATGCCGGTTGTGGTTTTCCCTTCCCTTGGACCGGCATTACGAACGCTTTCCAGTAAATGATCTCCCCACATGGCAACTTTGATACCTCTTTCGCTCAAGTAGTCATATATTTTGTTAACATCCTCCGCAAACATTTCAGAATGATCTTTGCCTTCGCAATGCGGGCAAACGTCAATAGGCATTCTCCACTCGTCATGACCGATATGGATCATTTTGGGTTGTATTACTTCAATATACTCATCATAGACATCAAACGTAAGATCGTAGCATTCAGAAAGGGATGGACAATAGTTATCGGGCCAAATATCTCCTGGATAATGCGAGAGTTCACGGTGCCTTGTTAAAAGGTAATACGCATGTGTAAGCGTTGGTATCTCAGGGATGACCTCAATGAAATTTTCATTCGCCAATTCGACAATATTCCTGACATCCCTCTTCTCGATAATGAATCCGTCACCTGCATCAGAATGGCTGGAATTCTTACTTTCCCCCCTGGGGCCTTCAGGTCTGTTGGATCGTGTATAGATCATATCGTCGGCAAACTCAATCCAGCCGGCATTTACTTCAGGATGCCTGTCAAGCCTCATGCAATTCAGTTCGATGACAACCTTATTGTATTTATAGAGTGCCATAAAATCCCTTAGGAAGCGATTGAAAAATGCCATGTTATCAGGACCGGGAACATATAGCCTGATTGCTCTGAAAGGCATATTGGGCCAATCCCGCACTTCAATTCCCTGTACCTTTTTTCCTTTATCTGCATCAATCAACTGCCGAAGGGACTGCAATCCATAAAATGCCCCGGGATCATCCCAGCCTGCAATAACAATCTGATCACTGTTTACACTCAGAAAGTACCCTTCGGGACCAGGATTCTTTTCCGTAATATTCAGTTTGTATTGTTTGCTGTAATTTTTTATCAATGGGTTGTTCATGGCTCCCATGACCACAACTTTTCCTTCTTCAGGGATATCGTCACGGGATTCAATTTTTAATGCAATGCCGTATTTATCACTTAGCTCCCTTACCAGGAAACGGGCGAGAAAAAGGTCCCTGTCACTGGCTTCAGCCGGAACGATAATTGATACGGACTCATCCAGAGTAAACGGATCATCACTGAGTTCCATCTGTTGTGGAATGGGAAATATCACAGTCTTTTCGACTGCCATAACATGGGAGGGATACACGGCAAATGATGCACAGATAATTACCAGAAAAATGATTCCGGTGGTTCTTTTTGATAGGGATTTTTTCATGATTGAAGCTGTTTTATAGTATTATTCTTCTGCATTTATCAGAATAAAATCATATTCCTTAAGCATATTTATATAGGGAGCATTATAGGCAAGCGTTTCTTCAGATTTCTTGTTCCCCTCTTTGTCCCATATCACCACCCGGATCATAGAACCGTCGTCAAGTCCCGGGATAGTAATTTCAAGCTCAGTTGTCTCAATGGCGAGGAGGGCAGTTACCTTTCTGCCGGCAATGCCCCATACATTTGATGAGGGAAGTATTCCTGCGTCTGAGAGAAGATGGGAGATAGGGTAGGCAACTTCCCAGTTCAGAGCTGTTGCCGTAACCAGATACTTATCATTCTTGCCAACAATGTAGGGGCCTTTTCCATAGGTTTTGTTTGGAGAACAGTATACAGTGCCATCTGTGATTGCATCTTTGGGAATAATGGTCCCTGAACGCAGATCCATCCCCCGCTGAACATCAGAACCTGTAACCCTCAGGTATGTTTCTTTATAATATCCTGTATAGGGAAGATCCTGTTCCTGGCTCTGGGGAAGGGAAACTTCTGAAGGACTTTCTGATCCCCTTCCATAACTGAAGGCCTGGCTACCGTCAATCCCGCATTCTTCCAGGGCTGTTTTCCAGCCCGGACTTATCTGGCTTCCACCCGGAATACTGCTGCCGGATTGTATAAATACCGGTTTATCAGTGTTGAACAATGCCACAACTTCCGGAGGGAGAATCTCATTACTGCCGCCTGCTGCATAAATCCAGTAGGCATCTGCGGGCATTACCTTATCGCTTACCATGATATTATAACCGGCATTCATTGCGCCCGAGGTAATAGCATCTCCGGAGTTAAACAGTCTGTTCCAGCTGTCGGAACCGGTCTCAGATCCTGAGTAATCGGTTTCCTTTTGGAGCAGGACCACTATATTCATAAGCGGCCTGTCAGCCTCCTGTTTCTCTACATACTCATTGATCCATGCCTGTGTTCCAATCGGGTCAAACTTGTCCATTCCCCCGAATACGATATAATTATCCACCCTGAACTGCAGGGCCCTGATCATGCATATATAAGGAAGAACAGCAGAAGAGTAATCCAGAGCTATTCCCCAGTTACGCCCCAGGGGTGTGATAAGGGATGTAGGCTTACCCCAGTATTTAGCCCATCCATACCCCAGTGATCCGTGCTGTGCAAGAGTTGCGATATTAAATATTTTATCCCGTTTGAGATAATAGTTATAAATGTTAATAACAGCAGTTTCCGGCCATAATGTTGAGAAGTTTGCCTCCCTGAGAAGCATAGGATCAGTACCGGAAATGTAATCAACACCATTGCTCTTTAATTGTCTTGCAAATGAAACAAATACGGCTGAATTTACCTCAAAGCATTCTTCAAAAACAGCATCGGCTCCCGCAGCTGCGAGATCATCGGCTACGTATTTTATATTTTCAGGAGTCCACTGATTTTGTTTCCAGTGCCATGGATTAACCCCTTCCATATTGACCATCACCTTGAGTCCCTTGTCATGTGAAGCTTTTACAAAGGAGCTGAGCCCATCTTCTTTTTCTACCGCCCAGGTCTGCTGCTCAAGAAATGGAGATTTATAATAGTAATCCATTTCCGAACCTGCACGACTTGCCCCCCAATACAAAACACCCCTCCATCCCTTGGCATATATATCATCCACTAAATCAGCAACATCGGCATCAGTTCGTATGCCGGAACGACCAGGATTATATACTCCCTGAACCCAGTATAAAGGATTGTAATGTTTCGCATCCTGTGCGAAAATTTCAGATGCATTCGAGCTGATCAAAAGAACAATGCCCAGTAGATAGATTTTCTTGCTCATGTCAATTTATACTTGTTAAATTATCTTTAACTTATGGTTTGTAAACCTGTATGCAATGGGCATAGTTATCTGTTACATATACTGTGCCATCAGGACCTGCTGCTATACCGAGCGGAAAGTGTTTGCTGTCATCGAAGACTCCCGAAGTTTTCCAGCCGGACTGGTATTCACCGGAAGAATTAAATTTTTGGATGCAGAAGTTGTAGCGATCGCATACAAATATGTCTCCATTTTTGCTGACACATACTCCATGAGGTTCACTGAATTGTCCACCGCCGGCTTCTTTCCCCTCCCCGTATTTTCCAAATCGCTTGACTAAAGCTCCATCACTGGTAAAAACCGAGATACGGTGGTTCTGTCTGTCACTGAGGATTACATTGCCATCCGCGGCAATTGCAATTTCATGAGGAATATACAATCTAAAACCAATTTCTTCTTCAGAACCCCATTCAGATAAGAACTTCAATTCTGAATCGAACTTTTGGATACGGTAATTAAATGCATCGATTGCATACAAAACATCCTTTTCATCAAGGGCTATCCCGTAGGGGTACTTTAGTTGCCCGTCTTCGGTTCCATACGAGCCGGTGGACTTTAAATATTCCCCACCAGACGAAAACTTCTGGATCCTGTGATTGTTCATATCAGACACATACACATTTCCCCTGGAATCGACTGCTATTCCATATGGATAATTGAATTCTCCGGGCTCATCGCCGTTTTTCCCCCACATCAGGAGAAAATTACCCTGGGAATCAAATTTCTGGATCCGGTGGTTATGCTGGTCAACTACATAGATATGGCCGGAATTATCAACTGCTATCATTGCAGGGAATTTTAACTGTCCCGGTCCATCACCGAACTCACCCCATTGTTTAAACATCACCCGGTCTGACTGGGCATTTCCGGAAATGCAGGTGAATAATAATACCAGCACATTCAGAAATATAAAAAGAGATTGATTTTTCATCCAACTTATATTTTTCATTTGATTGAGTTTACCGGGTGATAGTAAAGGAATCGAGTACCGAGCCGGGTTCATCACAGACATCCTCTTCCAGTGGCATATAGTCCGGATCTCCGCTTTTCAGGCAATGCGGTGAACAGAGCAGTTGGCCTTCAATAGCGTTTTCAGAAAAGTCCAGAACCAGAACACCATAATGGATGACCCGGTAGGCGCAGTTGTCTGGTTTTACAGGTTCATCCCAGCCTTCGTGGAAATAGGATCCTGTGGGACTATTAACAATATAGGTCATCCCGTTGTCTATCTGATAACGTTCGTACTGATGGTTGTGTCCGCTAAGATCAAGTACGTATTTTGAATTGGATGAACGGAGATCGTTCAGTACAGTCCTGATCCTGCTGTTTCCAGGGCTCCGTCTGTATATACTGGTGTACGAAGACCTATGGCCAAAGCTTATGATAAAATTAATGTTCGGATCATTCTGAGCCTCCGAAAAAACTTCAGTAACCTGCCCTTTCCATTCTTCCCATGTTGAAGAGGTATAGGGTTCAGGATAACTGATAAACCTTGTATTGCCATAATCAAACCATCCCCAGTCTTCTCCACAGCAGCTGATAGCAGGTGCATCTGACATGTTCCCTGAATTGGGAATATCAAATCTGCCTTTCGCGGTTCTCAGGTCATCAATATCCTCGTATTCCCAGTCGTGGTTTCCCCAGGAAGGCATCCATGCAGCCTCCTGTGACCATAGCTGGGCATCATGGAACCGAGAGACAACATCGTCCTGTCCGCCGGGCCCTGCACCGGTTATATCCCCGGTTGTAAGAACTACATCAGGTTTCAACAGTGAAATCTGATAGAACATGGCCACACATTCTGCGGACCTGTCGTGTATGTCGGATGTAGTAACGATTCTGAATCCAGCTTCACCGGGTGGGGGAGGTGTTTTGAATTTATGCCTTTTTCCAACCGTACCAACCTTGTAATAATAGAGGGTATTCACTTCAAGTCCGGTCAGCTTTGCTTCCCAGTAGGGTCCCGGAGGTGAAATCCAGGGAGAATCGACCGGTAAATGCTCGGGGTGTACCGCTTCAACCCTTGTTGAAAGGTCTTTTGGGTCGGTGCTGTAGCTGATGAAGCCCTCGCTTCCGGTCCAGTCAAAAGTGACAGAGGTAGTGTTGATTACTGAAAAATGAATGTCGTCAACAAATTCAAGTTTCAGGTGTGCATGATCACCTTCCTGTCCCATGGAACAATTATTGAATACAAACAGGAGGGAAGGGATTAAAATCAGGTTAATGATTATTTTTTTCATTGCATTTTTTTATTCATTTAAAGGATAAACGCTTTGTGCTAAAGGCTTGTGTAAATTACATGAACCAATCTTTATTACATAGTACTTAAACATTCATTTCTAGTACTAATGTTGTAATTCTATTCCTGATATTCGGACATATCCAAACATTAGTGAATATTAGTATCATGCATTCGCAGGAGATTCATCCTGGTTTTCTTAATTTGGATTTACTTTGAACGCCGGTAATGAAGAATAACCCTGGGATTGCTGACAGACATCCAGACGATATATGGGATCACGCATCAGAGTTACCCGCCTGTCTGTCGCAGGAATGGTGGTCGTATATATCCGCAACTCGCCGGGTACGGCAAGAATTATCTCCTCACGCCAATCTCCAAGAATATCAGCTACCAGAAGTGGTTTTTCAGGAAATTCCGCACTGCTGGCAAGTCCATCCGGATAACTAAGCAGCTGTGACTTCTCCAGATCCAGGTACTCGCGTTGAAGGTCAGCATCCCAGAAAGCGGCTACCCTGGATTGATTTTCCTTTTTGGAAAGCAACTTGCCTTCCGCTGAAAATAACCAGAAATTATTCAAAACCTCATCTCCGGCCCAGATTTCAACACCGGGTTCATTCGCATCGATGTCAGCAATTAATCCATAATGACAATGTCTTGATTCTTCATCGATGCCCCATAGGAGTTTACCCGTTTTGGCATCCAGCTGGCAGACTCCGTTTTTTTCCATACCCGGCTCAATGCATAAGTATACTTCCAATCCGGGGTGAGCAGGATCTAGTTCACCTACCACGCAGCGATCAGGATGTCCGTGGCCACTGCCGGAATTATAACCATACATTCCGCCGATGGGAGTCAGCATATCGTGATTTGTCCAGAGTCCCACACCATTATCATCAACCACAGCTCCTCCGATGATTACTTCATCACGCCCGTCATCGTCAACATCAACCCCATGCACACAATGAGCTCCCTGACCGGTATAGGAAAGCCCCTTCTCTTCCCTGTGATTCCATTCCCAGAGTTGGCGAAGTTGCCCGTTTTCCAGGGTATAGGCAGCAAGAAAAATAGCATCGTATGTTCCCCGTTCAACAACTATACATGGTGTTTTACCATCCAGATAAGCCAGGCAGAGCTGGTTTCTGTTTAAGGCTTCATCTGTGACAAATCCTTCTCTCGGGATCCAATCGGTCCGGGTAATCTCTTTTCCTGTTTTCCCATCAAGGATCATGAGGTATTCAGGACCGCTTGAGACATGTCCATCCTCCTGCCGAGGGTCACCTTCCCCTGCTTTCAATGCAACCTCTGCACTTCCGTCTCCGTCAAAGTCGTATACAATATATGGGGAAAACCACCCACCCATTTCAATTGACCAACCCATATCATATTGCCACATCATCGTGCCATCCATACGATATGCTTCTAATTTGTATGTTTCCTGACTCGGCTGCCATAAGCCTCTACGTTCATTACCATCCCCGGCCCATGGGTCATAGCTTATATTCGGCTTTTTAATCACATATTCATATTGTCCGTCTCCATCCAGGTCTCCGATGGCTGCCTTGTTCGCACCGTAGTCACCGTTAAGCTTAACTGAAATATAGGAATCTGCTTCCGTTGGTAAGGAAACAATCGTATTTTCAGATGGAGCCCCTTCTACACCATTAACAAGAGTCCGGACAAAATAGCTTGAAGTTCCTTTCTTTACAGGATCTCTGTCAACGAAGTCAGTGGTGCTGATAACCGGATTATCATTAAGAAGTTCAGGAGAATTGCTCCCTGAAACCCGGTAGACATTAAATGCGACAGACTCATTATCTGTTTCAAGAAGGCGCCAGGCAATGTATACCTCCTTGTTTTCAACAGGCAAAGCAACAATTCCACGGTTCAGTTTCTCTACGGCACGTTCCGTTGCCATTCCTTCAACAAGGGGCTTGCTGGCTCTTTTATGTGGTTCCATTGGACCTGAATATACCTGCACATCATCCAGGTAAAGGTCCGTACGGTGGCCTCCTGTAAAACGGACCTGCATCTGATTACAGCCTTCCGGAACCAGTACTTCTGCTTCAAATGGCATCCAGTAACTTCTTGCATTTAACATATCTTTTCCGATCCCAATCCTGACGACTTCATCGTCGGCAAGCCCGATTACTTCCATCCAGACTTTTCCACAGTGAAATCCGCTGTTCCCCTTCATCCAGGCAGTAACCGTGAATACATCTCCCGGTATTACGGAATACCGCTTGTTATTAGTTAGCGTCCAGATCGATCCCCAACTATCCGTATCCGGGATGTCCCATGAAACATGGACGGACTTTTTACCGCTGTGCGGCTCGTTTTTAACATTTGCAACTGGTTCACCGGTAGCTGGGAACTTTTTATTCGTTGCATGTTTTGCTTCTAAATTCCATCCGGTCAGATTCTCGCCGACTGTCTCAAAATCTCCGTTGATGACAGCATCCCGTAGTGGGCGTTGTTTTTTTTCTCCACTGCAGGAGGCACTAATGATGAGAATGATCAGTACTGTTGTCCGGGCCAAATAATTAAAATATGCTTTCATATGAAATTCCTCCTGATGAGTAAGTTATTTTGTATTATCGATGACTGTGATAAACTCTTCAATTACCTCTTTGGGCTGGGTTTTATTGCCCATAACATAGTCTCTGCCGAAACCTCCATTCTGACTAACATGTTTATTTAGGGCCTCATATTTGACCGGCAGGTAATCCTTGACCTCAATATGAACATCAGGGATTCCCCTGCCGGTTTCCTGGGCATCTTTCTGCAGAAACCATCCATGAACGTCCATCCATAGTTTGCCAACGGGGATATCCTGTTCCATTGCCTTTGTAAATGCTTGATACATTAGGTATGCACCGTTTCCGTGGTCATGTTTTTCACCTCCCAGTGCATGTGTGATTACAATCTCAGGCTGATACTTTACCAGTAAATCGTACACAACATTTATATCCTTACTGGAACGGGTAGCAACACTCACGATCTGTCTGCCCGGGGGTTGGAATCTGTGAAATTCATCGGTGCCAATAGGACATTGTTTGCGTCCCTGCCAGAACCATGTTTCCCTGAAATACAGAAATTCAGGAATTGAACCGTAGACAGCGGCAGCCTGCCTGGCTTCTTCTTCGCGAATCTGGATAGATTCCAGGGCACCGACCGGAAATATCCCTGTCGCACCTGAAACAGTAAAATCCGGTCCTTTGTCATAATATGGAGTTCTTTCCAGGTTACATCCAGCTGTATTATTTGTATAACAAACATAGATACCTTCATATCCCAGGTCAATGTATTTTGCAAATGTGCCTCCGGCTATTTCATCAACATCATCTGCATGGGCACCGAAAACCAGGATGCATTTCCGGGGTTTCACCTTGCTTTGTGCCTGCAGGAGATGATGTGGAAAAAAGAGAAGAAGAATAAGGATTGTTAACAGGGAGAGATTTTTTTTTGACAGCATGGCTTTCGGGTTTAAAACTATTTAAGCATCAATATTGTTATAATAATGGATTTCATGAAGGTGGAGATTTTGACAAAAGTATTTCAGTTGGTTTGAATAAAAATGTTTAATTAATCATGATCTTCCAGCATAAATGTCCCTGAAAACTGATAATCTGTTTCAGTATCCCATAAGGGTTTCCAGTACAATGTTGAATTTTCAGGAACCGGTAAATTGTCCTGATCCCGGTAGCCTATATTAAAACGAAAGGAATCATCTGCTCTGCTTATTTTATTGAGTGGTATTTGCAGCATTATTTTAATAGTGTGATCACCTTCCACAGCAGAAACAATTTGAACATTTTCAGCGGAAAATTCGGTTTTATTGTCAGTGCTTAGTTTTGATTTTATCGGATCCGGATAAATGGTAAATTGAGTTGCCTGTCCATTTTTGTCTTCAAAATCAACATAGATCAGATCTTGCTGTCCTTCACCCATTACCAGCTGGTCATCATGTATAAAGGCCGCCATATACAAAAATTTCTTATCCCTGGCCAGTTTGTATTGTATAAGGCAATCGTCTGTACCATACCAGTACCATTTATTATGAAGATATTCAGGTACCAGTACGGAGATGAAACCGGAAGTGTCCAGGTTTTCATATTGGATGCTCACAATTTTTTCAGCATTGGATTCCGCGGGAAGGACATGCTTCCAGTTCAAATACATTTTTCTGTGAGCGGGGATTTCGTAGACTACCGCGTCATAGGTATAAGAACCTGAAAGCTCCAGTTCAATGAAAGGCAATGAGGCTAAATCAATCTTTGAATTACTTGCCGAAGTAATGGTAATCATCTGTTTTTTAGTGCTTTGCGGGGGAATAATTACATCAAGTTTTTGAGGATTTGATGTAAAGCTTGCCGTTTGGGGGAAGTCGCCTGATATTTTCAGGGGGTAATCGGTTGGATTGTTGAAGGTGATTGATGGACTAAGTGTTTCAGCATACCTGTTTTCCGAGACATAGGTTGGTGTTATCAGCCATTCCTGCTTTATCAGGGTACTGGTAATTGGATGTGTTTTTTCGTTTACAATATCGTCCCTGATCATACCATCCAGTTTAATGTTTATTATTTTCGGTGAATCACCTGCATTTAAAGTTACCCAGGTAATATGATCGAACTCACCGAATTTTTCACCCCGTAAATCACTTCCTCCTCCGGTGCTGCCAAGGACGTAGTGATTGTTTCCCTGTTTCTGGAGTTTTAAGTAGGTATGATTATGACCTGAAAACAAGGTGTAATTCCTTCCGGACAACTCCTCTGCGATTTTTTCATAACCCTCCTCTCTGCCGTCCCTACCCTTCCAGACAGGCCTGTGCATAAATACAAATGTCCACCTGACATCAGGATTATCTTTTATTGCCTTTTTGAAATAGACTATTTGTTCTGACCGTATGCCGGAAGAGCCACCATCCTGTGTATTTATGCATAAAAAGAGAACATTTTTCTGAACGAAATAATAATATGATTTTCCGAACATTCTTTTCCATTCTGATTCCATCCATGCATTGGAGATGTCATGATTTCCGGGAACATAGAAAAATGGCATTGATAGAGAATTAACCATGGTATTAAATTCACTCCATTGGTTTTCAAGTACTATCGAATCATAGACTTTTCCATCAATCAGGTCTCCTACAGACATTACAAATTGTGGCTGCAATAATTCCAGCTTATCAACCGCATCTTCAAATACACCTGACCTGTATCCTCCCCAAAGATCCGAGACGATGGCAAATTGCAGTTTGCCGGTATCATCATTAAAATGAAGATGGGTAGCCGGATATTCCAGTTGGGCCTGAGCGTCAAAAAATGATAAAGCTATTAGTATGCAGGTGAGGCCTGAAAACCTTAATAAGTGTCTGTTTGGGATTAGTTGTTTTTTCATATCACGCTGGTTGTATGGTCATTCTGTATTATCGATAATCTTATCCCTGAAATCCACCACATAGGCCTGCACCGGGTAAGTGCCACTATCCCAGTCACTGGCGAAGATCACCCTGAGTCCATCCGGAGAGGGAGATCCATGAGACTCTGAAATATATGCGAAGTTTTTTGAACGAGTATTGCATATTCGTTCGGTTCTTGTGCCGTCCAGTTTTACAGCAACAATTTCATTCTGATAGGGATAGTATGAGGACTCGTCTCTTGTAGAATACGTGACAAAAACCCAACCGGGCCTTTTAATATTTCTTCCGGAGGTATGGCTGGCATATCCACGGTCAACCAGAATAGTTATTAAACCATCCGACAGTCTCCTTTTTATAAGCCTCCCATCATCCGCATTTCTCACCTGTATCCTGTCCGAGCCACCTGGGCAAATGGGACGTAGTAAACGATGTTGCTACCGAACTGATAGATCTCAGATCTTACACAAAATGCTCTTTCGGACAGGGTGAAGGAAACTTTTCAGCAGAGGGTGATAAAGTAGCGGATATTGAAGTTACAACCCT
>DRHS01000130.1 GCA_011053095.1 Bacteroides sp. | reverse complement strand
ATTTACTTTATCTTTACTCTTAGGTTCCATGTTATTTAAAATTTGGTTGTTTAAATTTAACATTTTAAGGAACCTCTCGGAAGAATCAGCTCATCAAAGGCTGATTCTTCCTTCTTAAATTTCAACTAAGTTTGGGACAACATCCCGGTGAATACCATCCATACCGATCATCCATGAAAATAGAAGAAATTAATATCTGTTTAAATGAAGCGGAGAGCCACCTCCTTAATGAGCTTCTGCCTTTCTGGACTGATCGTATGATGGATTATGAGAATGGCGGATATATTACGCATTTTGACAGGGATGGGAACGATACCGGTGAGGATGAAAAATCCCTGATTGCCCAGTCGAGATCTCTGTACACGCTTTCATCCGCACAGAGGGCAGGTTACGGCGAAGGAAAATTTGCCGTTTTGGCGGAACACGGAGCCAGGTTTATGATAGATAATATGTGGGATAAGAAATTTGGGGGATTTTTCTGGATGATGGACCGGTCAGGCAAAGTGAAAATGAATAATAAAATCCTTTACGGTCATAGTTTTGCTATCTATAGCCTCAGTGAATATGCTCTTGCAAGCGGAGATCCCAGGGGAATGGAATACGCTGAAAAAACCTTTGACCTGGTTCAAAAGAATTGCACAGACACCTATCATGGGGGGTATTTTGAGATGTTTGAGCGGGACTGGTCACTGGCCGGACCGGGCAGCAAGGGTGGTGACCGCAAGACACTGGATGTACACATGCATCTCATGGAAGCATTTACGACTCTCTATGAGTGCAGCGGGAAAGAAGTGCATCGCAGGAAGTTGCTGGAAGACATTGAAATCCTGCTGAACAGGATGATCCACCCGGAGTTTAAAACAGGCATTCCGCAATTTACGGCTGACTGGCAGATCGCAGCACAGATCAAATTCGATATTATCTGGGGATGGGACCGCTATACAGGGGAGGGAGAAAAAAACAATCCTACCGATAATACATGCTACGGCCATAACGCTGAATTTGCCTGGCTCCTGATCCATGCACTGAAGATCCTTGAAATTGATAAAGCTAATTACCTGGACCTGCTGATCCGGATCTTTGATCACACAATCACCAACGGTATTGATCAGGAATTTGGTGGAGTTTATGTTGAAGGCCCTCATTCCGGGGGTGTTTACGACAGGGAAAAGGAATTCTGGCAACAGGCAGAAGTGATGATCGGCACCCTGGATGCATGCCTGCTTACCGGAGAAGAAAAGTACTGGGATGCTTACCGTAATGTACATCGCTTTGTATTTGACAAAGTCATTAACAAGGATGCCGGAGAATGGTACCCATTGTTATCTAGACAGGGTGACCCCATCTGGACGCATATGTCTCATTCATGGAAAGTAAATTACCATTCTGTAAGGGCTGTAATACAAAGTATAAGGCGCCTGAATGAGCTTGCGGTGAAAACTGATTAATATGGAGATCTCGCTCAGTACCCTCGACTGGTTTGTCGGACTTACTGTATTGCTTGGCAGCCTGGCTGCGGGACTGTATATGGCTTACAGGGCTAAATCGGGACAAAACAGCACTAATTTCTTTCTTGGCGGACGGAAAATCATGTGGCCCGTAGTCGGAGCCTCCCTTTTTGCTACAAATATCGGTGCCGAACACCTTGTCGGGCTTTCAGGCGATTCCTACCGGTATGGCCTCTCCGCAGGATCGGTTGAACTGACAACCTACATAACACTTGGCGTTGCCTGTGCAGTCCTGTTTCCCTACTATCTGAAAAACAGGATTTACACCATTCCGGAATTTCTTGAATTAAGGTACGACAAGAATGCACGGACATTTTTTTCAGGTCTGATGCTGGTAATCAGCGTGATGACCAAGCTGGCATTCACACTCTTTGCAGGTGCACTGGTGCTGAATAGCCTGCTCGGATGGAATGTAATGACAACCGTAGTTTATGTGGGATTTATAGTTGCTGGTTTTACAATTATTGGTGGATTTACCGCAGTAGCTTATACCGATACCATCCAGGCAGTAATTATGATTCTTGGCTCGGGTATCATGCTTTTCATCGGACTTGACAAGGTCGGGGGATGGAGCGGCCTTATGGAGAAAGTTCCGGAATCGATGAGCATTGCAGCACCAATTGATGATCCGAATTACCCGTTCTGGGGAATTCTTGCCACAGCATTTTACGCCGGTATCTTTTACTGGGGTATGGACCAGGTAAATGTACAGCGGGTCCTGGCATCTCCAAACCTTAAACAGGCAAGGTGGGGGGCCATGTTTGCATCCCTGCTCAAGCTTTTGCCGATATTTATCTTCGCTCTACCGGGTGTGATAGCATTCGCCCTTTACCCGGGACTTGAGGGGGATGAAACAAAACAGACCTTTGTCGTTCTACTCAATAATCTGCTGCCCTCCGGGTTGAGAGGACTGGTACTTGCATCGCTTATGGCTGCACTAATCACCTCCCTTATTGCAGTGCTTAACTCCGTTGCAACACTTGTTGTGCGTGATTTTGTCCTTAAGTTTCAACCGGGTATAACAGAAAAAAGACAGGTATTGACCGGCCGTATTGTCATTCTGCTGGCGACCATGCTGGGTATCGGTGCCGCATACCTTGTATATAAAAGTGAAGAAGGCATTTATAAATACCTGCAAACAATTACAGCCTACCTTGTGCTGCCAGTTTTTCCAGCGATATTTTTTGGTATTATAAGTAAAAGGGTAACCCTGAAGGCCGCCGTTGTTTCAGTTTTTGTGGGTGTAATTTTTGCTACAATTTTTGTGATCGATCAGTTTATAGGACCGGAAGCGGGAGAAAAAGTATTCCCATTCCTTCATTACAGACTCACCCTGAATTTCGGATTTAGAGGACTCTGGGCAACAATATTGATTACCATTGTTCTCTTTGCCGTATCCGCGTTTACGCCAAAAACAAGCCCTTCAAAACTTGAAAAAACAACCATAAATTATTCAAAAGGATTAGAAAAGTTTTCAGGTCTCTCGGACTGGAGGCTGCATCTGTTTATCCTGACAATTATTACTATACTTCTATATATATGGTTGAGTTAAATAGATTACCATAGTTTTTGTTCAATATAAATAATAGTAGAATCAGCTTTAATATAGTCTGGAAGATCACTATTTCTCCAATTGAAGAATGCAATATTTCTATTCTTAGATTTTACATCAATGTATTGATTTTCGGTAGGGATAAAATTGTAAGAGGTATATCCTGAATAGAACATTGATTCAATATTGCTTATATCCTTAAGAATGAACTACCCCGGGGCAAGCCCCGAAGTATCAGAATAATTTCAGTTGTCCTTCAAATATTTTCTCATAGGTCTTTCCTTGGTCTTCAACGTATTTCCTGATAAGATCTTCATTGCCATATTGACCTACTGTGTTAGCAT
>DRHS01000129.1 GCA_011053095.1 Bacteroides sp. | reverse complement strand
TGCACGTTACAGAAAGTTAGGAAATGGCTATTTTTAAAGCCTTGTAACTTATTGAATATGAATCTGTTATTAGTTTTGTGAAACCCTATGCTATTGTAAAAAGGTTAGGATTCTATTATGTGGGCGCCTTAACACCTTACCATCATAAAGAGATCATTGACAGGGCAACTAAGGAGATGTCCACCATAACAATAAACAACGAGTCATTGGCTGTATACCGTGAAAAAAGCACGATATGGGAAGATGAAAAAACGATCCTTGTATTTATATCGGATCGGTTAAAAGCAGGCCAGATCCGGGGCGTTTATCAAAGTCTTGCTAAAAAGGAAAAGAGTTTAAAAGAGCTCCAACAGGAACTTGTAAATCCAAAAGGGAAAAAACGGAACCGGGAGGCTTTAGAAAAAAAGATCAAAACCATCGCAGCAGGTCAATATCTGAAAGATATTCTAAAATGGAAACTGATTGTCGCAGGAGATGGTAAGTTCGTTCTGGACTACCAAATTGATCAGGAGCAACTTCACCTTGTTGAAGAAAAACTTGGCTTCAGAATTATCATGACCAACAGGCATGAATGGACCAGCCAGGAGATAATCACTGCTTACTATGGCCAATCTAAAATTGAACATGCCTTCAGGAACATGAAAAATCCATATCATTTAGCCCTGAAGCCGCAGTATCACTGGACTGATCAGAAGATAAAGGTGCATTATTTTATCTGTGTGATAGGATATATGCTAACAAGTATTATCTGGAGAGAGGCAAGATTAAAGGCCGGGTACACCGGTAGCCTGGATAATTTATTAGACATGCTCAATAATATCAGGCTTGGAACAATGTTGGAAGAATCTAAAAAAACTGGAAAGCCTAAAGCCACTTATATGCTGGAGGAGATGACCGAAGCTGAAAACAGAATTATGATAGCATTAGGTATAGAAAATGCCCACAATGAACGGCCTAAAATCAAAGATGTTGGTGTATACAAATAAGTGAGGCGTATCTTTATGTGTCCCTGATAGTTATAGCGTTTTAGGCCGTGTCTCGTGATAAACTCACGCTAGCACCAGAACAATCAGAATACCCAGTAGGATTTTTACAATTAGTTTCATCCGATAATAAATTTATTTTCAATGGTCGAATTAATTCGCGATGAAAATAATAAGCATTCCTGTTCGAGTAATTTATGCTAATAATTTACATGCTCGTTTCATCTTATTAGATTTTGAATGCCCGATCGAAATTAAAATAAAATAATAAGATCTCAAATTCATTAATAAAATAATTTATGGATTAAAGCCCAGATAACTTCATTTGAAATCTGGTCAATAATCTCCGGGATTTTCAACAACCATGTAAATATTCAGATATTCAATAATCTGATTTAGTTGCTGCAAACGGGTTATAAACGTTTGCAAAATGTCAGGTGTGTGATATTATGTTGGTTAAAACATTAAGGAGAAACTGAAAGTCCACAATAAAATTCAGGATGACTAAATCATTGACTACTTCATTTGAGAGTTTTTATGACAGGGTGCGGGGCATCATCGAAACAGCTCGAGGTAAAATTTACCGTGAAGTAAATGTAGTCATGGTAAAAGCTTATTGGCAGATCGGGAGGGCCATACTTGAAGAAGAGCAGCAAGGTGATAAGCGTGCAGAATATGGCAAAGCCTTACTGGAAGAATTGGCTGAGCTTCTTACCCAACGGTATGGTAAGAGTTTTACTAACCGGAATTTACGTTACATGCGACAGTTTTATATTGTATTTCCAAAATGGAACGCAGTGCGTTCCGAATTATCCTGGACCCATTATCGGCTATTGTTCAGGGTTGAAAAAGAAACAGCACGGGCATATTACATGAATGAGGCCATTGAGTGCAACTGGAGTACAAGAACTCTGGAGAGGCAAATAAACAGCCTGTATTACGAACGCACGCTAATGACTAGAAAGGAAGGCCGTGCCTTCATCAAGAGAGAGGCAGAGGACAAAAAGGAAGTAATGGAGCCGTCACATATTATCAAGGATCCATATGTTCTTGACTTCCTGGATTTGAAGGCGAGTACAGGGTTTTATGAAAAAAAGCTTGAGCAGGCACTGATTGATAAACTCCAAGAGTTCTTACTTGAGCTTGGCAAGGGTTTCTCATTTGTAAGAAGGCAGTACAGGATATCCTCTGAAGGGAATCATTTTTATGTTGATCTTGTTTTTTACAACTACATTCTGAAATGTTTCTTGTTAATAGATCTTAAATCCGGGGAACTTAATCACCAGGATATAGGCCAGATGGATTTTTATGTAAGGTTTTTTGAGGACCAGTTGAAGCAAGAAGGTGATAATTCTACCATTGGTCTAATTCTGTGCACTGAAAAGGATAAAACAATTGTTAAATACAGTGTCCTGTCGGAAGGCAAACAAATTTTTGCTTCAAAATATAAGCTGTATCTGCCAGATGAAAAAATTCTCCGGGAAGAAATAAGAAAGGAGAGGGATCTACTGGAAAGAGAGCAAGACCTGCAGGAAGGATAGAACATATGATTCCTGAAGATAATGGCAAATCAACATTACCGTTTTACTCAAATTTTAGTTATTGACCTGGTGAAATGAATAAATTCAGGTACCTAAAGTCTGCGGAATTAATTAAACCGACTCCGCCCTTCTTTCCTGAACATAGCCAGAAGAGCTTCCAGCTTGGCCACTTTCTCAGGCATTTCTTCGTAAAGGTTATTCTGCTCGCCAACATCAACAGACAGATCATACAGTTGCATCGGAGGGCCCTCGGTGATCTCGTTGCGGCTCCATCCCCCGGAACTCATGTCGGTGATAAGTTTCCAGTTTTCGCTGCGGATTGCAAAGACTTCAGAGATCGCCTGGTTGATCATGGAACTGCGCTCCTCCCAGCCTGATGGTTCCCCTCCGGATGATTCCCCTTCGCCCAATTCTACATTGGCCAAATTCCCTCCGGAAAGTTCCCCTTTGGATGATTCCCCGGAGAGTGCACTCAGAAAGCTAAACGAGTCTTCCCCCGTGTTCCAATCCAACTTCTGGCCTGTCAGTTCACAACAGGTCGCCAGCAAGTCAGTCAGGCAGACTAGCCGATCGCTGCTGCTGCCCTGTTCGATCACGCCCGGCCAGCGAACAAGGAAAGGAACCCTGTGTCCTCCTTCCCAGACATCAGACTTCATCCCACGAAAGTGGTAATTCCCCAGATGACTGTAACGCTCAATATCCCGGGGCCGCCAGTGATTCCCGTTGTCACTTGTAACAATGAAGAGGGTGTTGCCGGAAATCCCGAGGCTGTCAACAAGCTCCAGAAGCTGTCCGACACTGAAATCAACCTGGGTAACAAAATCCCCGTAACGGCCTGCCTCAGAGCTGCCTTCAAATTCGGGAAGAGGCATGTGGGGGGTATGCGGTGCGGTCAGGGGATAATACAGGAAAAATGGCTGGGCGGGTTTCATGCGCATGTGATCGCGCACAAATGAAAGGGCCTTGCCTGTCAGGTGGGGGAGGACATTGTAAAAATCAAATCCCTTTTCAGCATCTCCATGACGCCAGAAGATGCGGCGCTCCTGATCGTTAATCTCCTCAATATGCTCAATATCACTATTCACCACCCGTTTATTGCTGATATATATGTAAGGCTGCATATCCAGTGATGCCGGCAAAATATAGGAGTAATCAAACCCATGATCTGTAGGACCCCCGTCAACCGGGGCAGTGTAATCGACATTATCCGTCAGGGTGGTACTGCCAAAACCACCCCCATCGTAAAGTGGCCGTGAGAGGTCTTTCTTTCGGTAATCGAGTCCCAGGTGCCACTTCCCGACACATGCGGTTCGATATCCTGCACGGCCCAGCAATGTAGCTACAGTCTCCCGGCCCGGTTCGATCAGGGAAACATCGTGTCCTCCCAGAACCCCCGATGCCAGCCTTGTCCGGAAGGCATACCGACCGGTTACCACACCGTATCGTGTAGGGGTACAAACTCCGGAATACGAGTGGGCGTCGGTAAAATACATCCCCTCCGCAGCGATCCGGTCCATATTGGGGGTAGGGATCTTCGAGTCTGGGTTCAGGGCCCCGATATCCCCGTATCCCATATCGTCAGCCATGATGAAGATAATATTCGGATAGGGGGCCGGCGCATTCAGCTGATTCTTGTTTTTCTGAAGAAATACAATGGCAATCACCACAATTGCCCCAAATGTCAGCATGGGCATTAATACAGATCGCTTCATTCGATTATTTTTTTGATCGTTAGTCTGGTCTGCCGCACAAAAAGTCTGTTTAACAAGCAGGTGGAAGATTGACTCTAATATACGGGAATTATGTTTCTTTGTGATTCTTCGTAAAAGAGGTGCCTTATTTTTTCCCCAGACTTTGCTCTCTTTCAAGGAGATCCCTCTCTCTTCTGATCTCTTCTTTCAGAGATTCTTCATTCGGAAGATATAGCTTGTATTTGGAAGCAAAGATTTGTTTGCCCTCGCTCAGAACACTGTATTTCATGATGGTCTTGTTTTTGTCCGTACACAGAATAAGTCCTATTGTGGGGTTATCACCCGGTTGTTTGATCTTATCTTCAAAAAATCTCACGTAAAAATCCATCTGCCCTATGTCCTGGGGTACGAGTTTTTCTGTCTTAAGGTCAATGAGCAAAAAACATTTTAGGATGTAATTGTAAAACACCAGGTCGATATAGTAATGGTCATTGTCTGCAGTAATCCTGTATTGACGGCCAATAAAAGCAAATCCGTTGCCAAGCTCTAGTAAAAACTGTTGTAATTTTTCAATGAGTGAAGATTCTAATTGTGTTTCTGCCAGCTTCTCATTTTCTTTCACGTCCAAAAACTCTAGCACGAATGGGTCTTTTATGAAGTGTGAAGGCTGCATTTTCTCTTGCGTACTTTCAGCTTCATCTATAACAGATTGTCTGTGCTGTTTTCCACTCATTAAAATCCTTTCGTAATACAGGCTGTTGATTTGCCTTTCAAGCTGCCTTGTGCTCCAGTTTCCAGCGATAGCTCTGCTATATAAAACTCCCTGACATTCTCTGTATCAACCTTTATCAGCAGGCGGTAATGTGTCCAGGACAATTCGTCACGCAGTGCGTGACGTTTTTCGA
The DNA here is from genome assembly GCA_011053095.1 of Bacteroides sp. Classification (GTDB taxonomy): domain Bacteria; phylum Bacteroidota; class Bacteroidia; order Bacteroidales; family SM23-62; genus SM23-62. The sequence continues at coordinate 29,651 of DRHS01000129.1, read as the reverse complement.
ATGTCTGATAGAACAACCTCATATACCGTAAGTTACTTTGAGTAAATCCTTTTCCTAATGTCTGTGTCAGCTTGTCAGACAGGTTTTTAATTATAAAGCTACCGTATCCTGCCCGGTCCTTGCCCTTTTGTTCTTCTTCCACAATTTCCCTTCCAACATTCCAGTAAGCCTGAAGCATTTCAATGTTGGCTGTTCGATAGACCTTGCTACGTGCACCTTCCAGGATTTCATTTCTCCTTAATGGTTCAACCAATAGATTATCATACACCTGTCATTTTGGAACTACCAAAAACATGTATGCAACAACCAGGACAAAAGGAGAAAAATAGAATTTCAGAATATTACGAGGGGTTTATAAATTTTCGGAAAACAGGAAAATAGGCGTCCCACTTAATCTATTCAAACCCAATCACACTAAATTTTAATAAAATCAGGAGTTGCGAAACTAAGGAAATATACGGGAATTATGTTTCTTTGTGAGAGCCGAGATGGATTGGATCGAAAAAATACCGGGCATTGCCATGCCTCTCGAAGGAGCTGTCCTGCTCTCCTTTTTTACGGCCGCCTTCCTGACATCCATGTTTGAAAAGGAAGAACGCCCCGCCTACCTCTTACTGCTCTTCGGTTTCACGCTGTCACTGCCTTTCCTCCTTCCATTTTTCGCTGGATTCAGCTATCCGCAGTGGATTTCGCTTACCCTGGTTTGCATACCCATTCTCTGCCTGCTTGTACTATTTTTTCCCTTCCGGGGAAGGATAGACTACTCCATGCAAAATCCGGCCGATCGCTTCGATGAGCGTGATACCATGTTTTCCCGGCGTACCCTTGTCCCCGGATCAAAGCTTTTCAATGAATATTACGCCCGCAGACCGGGGAATAAGCCATTGGACAATAAATTCCGCAAACTTCCGGGCTTGCTGAAGGCCGGGACAAAATATTACGATCCCATTATTTTTGCGGCTGCAAACTCGATTTTTGACAGGGTAATACAGGAGTTGCATCCCCGGGTGGAGGGTGAGGTGGCTTCTCCTGATTCTTCAGGAGGTACAGCGTCTGAACACTCTGATATACTGCTGAAGATGGCAGTGGACTGGGGAGCACATTCCGCAGGGATCGCTGAACTACAAGATTACCATGTTTATTCGCATGGTGGGAGAGGGAGTCGCTATGGTCAGGAAATTAAGGTGGATCATAAATATGCCCTGGCGCTTACCGTTGAAATGGATTACGATATGATGAGGGCTGCCCCTGCAGCACCAACTGTACTTGAGTCTGCCAACCAGTACCTTCAGAGCGGGATGATCGGTGTTCAGCTGGCAGAATTTATTCGCTCACTTGGATACCCGGCCCGGGCACATATTGATGGGGATTACCATGTAATCTGTTCGCTTGTTGCGCGTGACGCGGGACTCGGAGAGATTGGCCGGATGGGACTCTTGATGACTCCCCGTCTGGGTCCACGGTGCCGTATTGCAGTTGTAACAACAGACCTTCCCCTGGTGGCTTCACCGCCAAGACCACAGGCAACTACTATTGATTTTTGCCGGCGATGCGAGAAATGTGCCCTGGTTTGTCCGAGCCAGTCCATCCAGTTTGGACCGGAACAGGGATCGGAAGCTCCGATCCAAACTGACATCCCGCACCAAACTGACATCCTGCACAAAACCAACACCCTGCATGAAACAGAAGCCCTGCCTGGATCAGGAGTGATCATTGGGGGGAATGAGAAAATCAAACGATGGAAGATCGATGATGCCGGATGCTTTGCCTACTGGTGCCTTGCTGGGACCGATTGCGGACGCTGCATGATCGTTTGTCCCTATGCCCACCCTGACAACTGGTTCCACAGGTTTATTAGATTCGGGATCAGGAACAATGCCATTTTCCGCAGGCTGGCCATTCCAATGGATGATCTGTTTTATGGTAGGAAGCCTAAACAAAGGGATTTCAGGTAACTTTTCCAGGAATCGCTTGCCCACTTTAGGCGGAATTTATCATGGACGCCAAGAATTACGGGTACTGATCTGTGATCTTATTGAATTCGAAGCACCACCCATGGATAATCTACACTGATACGGTAATATCAGATGATAATACAACTTTTGCCTCAAATCATTGTAACAACCATTTCCAGATTGGAATTACCCTGATCGTACGATTTTCTGTTTCAATTCTTGATTCCTCGTCGTATGTAATAATTGCAGCCTGCTTAATATTCAACTCTTTCATCGCTGCTGAAAGTGCAGATAGCTCTCTTTGTTTGATTTCAATATCTGATAGAGAATAACTTACCTGAACGAGCATCTGCTCATTTGGAATAAAGAAATCGACCTCAGTTTTTCGCTTGAAATAGTAGATCTTGTCTTTATATCTTTGAAATAAATGCAGAAAAACTATATTCTCAAGTAATTTGGAATCCTGATCTGTAATAAACAGGTTGAGAATGCCCGGATCAATAAAATAGTATTTCTTTTTCACTTCCCTTTCTGTAAATGATGAAGCGAAATTATTTAATGGAAATATTAAATAGGCATCATGCAAATAAGAAAGATATTCTGAAATGGTGTTGTTGCCAATTTTAAGACCTGTTCATTTTGTATATGATTCCGGGCAATAAGATCTCCATAAAGAACCTTCATGTAAACATTACTCAGGTATTCCCTGGGATTCTGATATTTTGAGTGTTCGGGTAATCCTCCAGTACTAAAATACTGCTCAAATTGCTCCTTGATCACAAATCTTTGATCAGAAAACTCAAAGTTGGTTTTTGTTTTAATATCGTTAAAAGCCAAAAATTCACTGAAGGAGAGAGGATAAACTTCCTGGATCATATATCTTCCACCCAGTGTGCTGGCCATTTCCCTGCTCAGCATTTTAGCGTTACTTCCTGTAATATAGATCCTGTTACCTGTATCAGCCAACCGACGGGCAAATTTTTCCCATCCCTTGATGTTTTGAATCTCATCAAAGAAATATATAGGTTTTTATTATTCAATTCAAGAGCAGATTCAAGAATTAAATCAAAATGAGAATAGTCAAATTCAATAAAACGCTCATCTTCAAAATTGATATAGACAAAACCTGGTTTATCCTTTTGCTGAATAATTCCGTGGATTCTTTGATAAAGCAAGAAGCTTTTACCGCTCCTTCTTGTACCACAAAACACATAATTGGCCTCCGCGTCAAGGTTGTAATTCCTTCTTTTTACATCTGTCTTATATATGAGATAAAAAAGATCCAAAATATCTTGTATGCGAGAAAAAAACTTTCGATCTATTCAGCCTTGAAATTATAAACCGGTTTCAGGGTTTCCTCTATATCTACTGTATCGCCTATGTACTGCATAAGTTCCCCCTTGGGTTTGTAAGCTTTTGGTGCTTCGTCGAGAGTTTTAGGGGAGACAGTTGATGTCCATACATTTTTCATGGCTTTTCTGAAATCCTCCATGTCGAGTTGCTTGCGTGCCTGGTTGCGGGATAATCGGCGTCCGGCTCCGTGGGGGGCGCTGAAATTCCATTCAGCATTTCCTTTTCCGCGAGCAATTAGACTGCCGTCACGCATATTAAACGGGATAATGATCCGCTCACCTTTCTGAGCAGAAACTGCACCCTTACGGACAATATTATCATTGAAGTTGATGTAATTGTGGACCGTCTCAAATTGATCTCCTGGTTGATCCGGCCTCAGATATGTTGCGGCACTCTGAAGTGTTGCAGTACCCTGTTGTATAATGGTGTCCGGCTTTTTCAGAATACCCAGGTGCTTCAGAATCCGCCTTGTCATCTCCTTTCGATTGAGCCTGGCATATTCCTGGGCGACTTTCATATCCCTTAGATAGTTCTTGCCGGATTCCCCATCGAGATAGGCAAAATGCTTAGGGATATCAAGATCCTTCTTTTTGCATTCCCTGATTGCCCGGTCCTGATGCCAGGTTGCAACCTGTAACCCGAAATTTCGTGAACCGCTGTGGATAAGAAGCCATTTCTCTTTGTTGCTATCTACTGCGATCTCAATAAAATGGTTTCCTCCTCCCAGGCTACCAATGCCTTTGAGATGATCCATGAATTCTATTTCCAGAAAATCACAAGTTTCGCTGAGGTTTTTGAGAAATTCTGTGGGGTGCTCCCCAGGATCGGCAGATTTATTGCGCTTAAATCCATGGGGAATATTTTTCCTGATGTATTTATCAAGTTTGTCGTATTTGATATCAAGTCTCCCAAGATTTGTTGCGAGTATTCCGCATCCAATGTCGAGTCCGATGAGATTTGGAACGATTTTATCCCCAAGATTGGCTGTATATCCGATCACACAACCTTTTCCCGCATGCACATCCGGCATGATCCGTATCTGTGTACCGGCGAATATCTCCTGATTGCAGAATTCCTGGATCTGTCTGTGTGATTCCTGATCCACATTGTCATTAAAGACCAGCGCAGTATTGTATGTGCCATGGATTTTCATTCTTATACAAATATAGACTGCTGCTTTGAAACCCTGGGATAAAAAGTGCGTATAAAATATTAGCAAAATTGTTTAAACAAAAAAGAGTATTTATATTTATAGAAATTATATAGCATGTTACCTGAAATTGAAAAAATAAAAGGTGTACCTCCGGGAGCAGTGTTGAAATGGGCATTAAAGAAGAAAGGCATTGGACCCTCTGTCTTTGCAATGGAAATTGGAGTTTTTCCTGGGATCATTTCGGATGTCACTAAACTCAGGAGGGGTATAACTCCGAAATTGTCTATAAAACTGGGAGAGGGACTGGGTGTGGAGGATGATTATTTCATGCTGTTACAGGCTAATTATAAAGTAGGAACAGAAAAGAAAGACCAAATTCTTAAAAGCCAGAAAACACCTGATTTATCAATACTTCGAAGACAAATTTTCTGGGATATTGATTTTGATAAAATTGATTTTATTCGATTCAAAAGTTATGTAATTCAGCGAATCTTTGAACGTGGAAATGAATCCGAAATCAAGGAAATAATCCGGTTCTACGGAGAAGAAGAATGTAAAATGGTAATCCGGGAAGCCAGAAACCTGTTTGTTCCAGCTGTAGCCAATGCTGAAAATTATCTGAATATTAAAAAGTCTGAAATAAAATGCCTTCAAAACTCAAATGGCAAACAGTATCAGCAACCCTGGCTGAGGTATTGACGAACCTGATGGCCTTAAAGGAGCTCTCAGCTTTTCGATTGGTGGAAGGTACATCGCTGAGTTTACAACTCGGCCACAGAGAATCAGATGATATAGATCTGTTTACGGACCAGGTATATGGATCGGTTGATTTCAAAGATATTGACGGGTTGCTCAGGAATAATTTTGAATATGTGAGTAAGGATCTGACGGAAGATTTCTCCTGGGGTATTATGCGTCTGGTCGGAACTTCTGAAGAGGAATGCATTAAGTTGGATATGTTTTACACCGATCCCTTTATTCGTAAACCGACCCTGGAAGACGGGATCAGAATGGCCTCTGTAGAGGACATAGCAGCTATGAAAATGGAAGTTATTTCTTCTGGCGGAAGGAAAAGAGATTTCTGGGATATAGATGAATTACTGGAATTGTATGAGCTCGGAGATTTATTAAATCTATACCTGGAGAGAAATCCCTACATGGATATAAAGGACGCATTAAACGGACTTACAGATTTTGACAGGGCTGATCAAGAGGATGATCCTGTTTGCCTGTTGGGGAAATTCTGGGACCTGATTAAATTGGATATTATTGAGGTAGTTGAGGAGTACAGAACATCCAGATAATGCTCACTGGCATGATAATTCATTTGGGAGAGAATACTTCTTGATCACTCAGCCAGGAAAATTATCCTTAAACCGAGGAAATCTAATCCTTGATCCGGGATAATCATCTGGCCCTAATCGTATGCGGGACAATATTTGCCGCTGCGTGAACCGGGGCGCCTACCGGATCCAACACCACGGTCTTTATCCTCACAACCAAATACCAGGTTCAGTCCCAGCCGTATGTTTACGGTCCTTGCATTGTATGGCCATAATGCTCCGGTACCGGTATCCCTGACCCATCGCATTGGTATATTGTCCGTAACCAGATAGAACTGACCTCCTTTGCCCCCCATGGCCAGTCCGAATCCGAGGTGATTGTATTTGTTGTTCATCATTGAATAGCTGACCGTTCCGTGTAGGAAGGGCAGGGGACTGTACATGCCGGCCAGGGTGAATGAAAAATGTGGTCTTCGGTCATAAAAATCTGTTCTGGTTAGTGCAGAGACGGTAACTTTTGGATATATCATATAGCTGGCACCGGCATACAATTTAGGACTAAGTGTTGTCCAGTATGGATCGTATGAAGTCTCAAACTGGAAGGTTTCTGCTATCGAGTCAATCAGGGACTCCAGGAAATCTGTGGATCCACCAGTTGCGGCGTAGGCCCGAAGATCAAATCCAATAAAATCAATGCTCGCCTTGGCATCAAAGCGCTGAACATTCGAGGCCCAGCGGATAGCCCCAAGGTCTATCAGACTGGCCGCAAGTGTCAGTTTCTCATCGTACTCATAGATAGCCCCAAGATCAATAGCTCCTCCATGATTTTTATTTAGGATGTAATCGCTTATAGGATTGGCGAAAGAATTGCCAAGGTCAATATTATTTACATAACCCTGCTGATCTAAGGATACCTGCATGGGAAAGGAAGTACGAATGCTGTAATCCGTATTTGCTTTAATCTGCAATGGATCTCCCTCCGTTTCCAGAACAAGATTTGCCCGGGCACTGCTTACATTGGTAGCTCCCTTCAGATATTTAAGGGTTACACCGACGTATAATCCTGACATAATTTCGGTTGAGATCCCGGCAGCTACCTGGAAATAACTTGTGCCATTCACCCCAAGTCCACTGAGATCAATATCCCTGGGTTCTCCCGTTGCCAGATCCCAGTTCCCGTCTTTTAATGCCACCAGGTCTCCGGGGTATCCCGTTCTGGTTACGGTTAGGGCTGAAATATTAAAGTGGAAGTAGTAATCATCAAGCATGCGGAATCCTGCTCCGACCAGATTAACAGAAACATCATTAAGGATATAGTTCCGGTTTTTTAATTTTTTCTCAAGGTTGTCAAGATCGATGATCAGGGAATCTGAATTTGTTCCGGCCCCATAATGAATGGCATCATGGTAGCCAAATCCTGTATTCCCATATGAGTAACTTATAGTTGATAATACAGGCAGCTCAATGTATGTTCTGCAGTTATAAAACAAGGCCGGATTTGAATGGATGGCCTGGGGGACTGCATGCATGAAATAAAGTGTATTATTCTGTGCATGAATCGAAGGATTGAATGATAATCCTGTGATAACCAGTGTGATGAGATAATATGACAGGCTGAATTTTCGCATCAGAGACCATCAGAATTTATCTCCAACTCGGCAATGGCACCTATGTGGGCATTGAAATAATAAAAAGAGTAGAACCGGACATTCTCCAGTGGCTGAGAATCATATCCCGATGTAGTAATCCTGCCTTTCACTATTATATGATGGCTCTCAGAGATATTATCGATCTGTTCCTGGCTGAGTGGTATTTCAATAGGAGCCGGTTCAAATTCATCAGCGATGCCATCACCATTTTCATCAGGTGCAGCCTCTACTATTTTTCTTTGATCAGCTGGATCATGGAAAAGGGAGTCCAGAACCATGTATGAGTCATCTGTAAAGTACAGTTGCAGATCGACATCAACCGGGAACTGGTGTTTAAAATTTATTCTGAAAATCAGTTGTTTTATCTCTTCTGGGGGATGATCGTAAAAAGTCCCGAAAACGAAGTCCAGTGTATCAGATATCAGCAGAAGGTCGGCATATCCTTGCATGGGAAGGATCAGCACAGAAGAAATAAACAGACTGCTTGTGTCAAGTATGAAATTATCGTGGTTTTCACCTGCAGGATTTGTGGACCCATTTACTTCCATCGATATCCCAACAGGAGATGTCTCCAAAATATCAAAAAGATTATCCGTATTATCCCGGGTAAGTAGAATACTATCGGAAATGCTCATTCCTTCCTGCCCCGGCCTGGGGTATGCAATTATCCTTTCATTAGAAGGACCTGGGATACTGTCTCCTGTTATTTGGGTTGTCGAACCGTCACTGCCGATTGCCTGCAGGTCTAATAAATCAATGGAAATGGGTAGCCCGAAGGAGTTTAGAAATTCAATTTTAAGGCTGGGTTCCGTGAAACTGAATGTTCCCTCCTCCAGCCCGTTGTAGAAATTTACAGGCAGGATCCTTGGACCCACATCTATTGCAAAGGATCCCAGGTAACCATAAATTACTGAATAATCCATTTCCGTTAAACTGATAACTATATCAATAAGTGGTCCCGGATCTATGATTAGAGTAGATTCATCTGTCGGAGGCAATAGATTCAATATAACAGAGACTCTTAATACATTCGAGGGATTAAGTGGAATAGTTTCTGATTCCAAAGTATCAGTTGCTGAAAGATCTAAATCGCCAAGGGTAATTTGCTGGATGGGAATACCTATAATGCTAAATCTTGCAATCCACATCAAACCAGCCACATCGGATGTAACATTTATGTTAAGCAAACCAAATTCTATAACTATTCTATCAATTTCAGCACCAGTGGTATTATTAAGAGCAATCGGTATATCAATTGTATCAAGGTATTCTATGACTCCCATTGATGAATCCAGAACAATTTGAATGGGAGTATTAATTGATATGGGATCTGGCATTATGTCAGGGATACTGATTATTTCAGATGCATCAACCGAGATTAGGTCCTGATTGTATATAAAGGAGATGAACCCATCCTGGCCAATTACTAACTCCCCGGGATTTATGGAATCGAACAGAATCTCATCAAGCCGGTATTTGGCCCAACCAATTGGTACAGCAACGCCTGGATTAATCTGCAATGTCGGATCAAATACATCAGAGTTGAACTCCTCCTTAATACATGAGCCAAGAGACATCAGCAGAGCCATTGTCAGTACTTGCCGGATACTAATTCTAATAATGCGATATGGGATAGTGCCGCATTTCATAAGTGGTTTTCGTGAAATCAGGAGAAGGGTTTTCACTGATCAAAATACAAAGAAACCTTCAGATAATAAAACGGGATCCTGATTAATTGAAACTGTAAACTACACCGGTCAGATCTTCGGAGACCTCCCAAAGCCTGCGGGCAGTTTCGGTATCGTGAGATCGGTCGTTGGATTTTACCTTTACCGGTGCACCCTGCATTTCCATAAATCCTCGGGGTCCATAGTAATCACTTCCTTTCACGTCGGCTCCAACAGCAGCCCGAAGTGTTGGAAGGGCTCCCACCTGCTGTTTTTGTCCAAAAACAGGGTTAAGAAAGCTCAAACCACCGGAGTGCCGCTGTAAGTTCGTTATGGTCCAGCCCGGGTGAGCGGCAGTAACAAGAGTACCGGAGCCCGCATTCTCAAGTTTTCGTTGAAGCTCATAGGTAAACAGGAGGTTTGCCAGTTTACTCTGTCCGTAAGCCTTCATTTTATTATAGGAATTTTTACTATGCAGATCTTCAAAATTGATTTTACCTGCCTTGTGCCCGGCGCTGCTGACATTTACCACCCTTGAATCTTCCGTTTTTACAAGCAGGGGCAGCAGGAGTCCCGTGAGGGCAAAATGTCCAAGATGGTTGGTCCCGAATTGCAATTCAAACCCATCCTTTGTTGTACTATAAGGTGGCATCATTACACCGGCATTGTTGATCAGTATGTCAAGCCTCTGATTCTCAGCATTGAATTTGTCTGCGAAAGTCTTTACAGATTCCAGACTGCCAAGATCCAGCCCGGCAACAACAATAATTGAATCAGCATATGCATCCCTTATTTCCTTTGCGGCCTCTTCCCCTTTTTCAATGTTCCTGACTGCCATTATTACCCTTGCATCTTTCTTTGCGAGAGCCTTTGCAGCTTCAAAACCAATCCCGGAATTGGATCCGGTTACTATGGCAGTTTTTCCTGATAAATCAGGAATATTTTCATTTGTCCAGCGATCTTTCATTTGATATTAATTTTATTAGTAAACAATTAAATCCTTAGAATGTTGCCTGGCCAATCAATCCGGTATATAATTAATGACGAAGCCCTGGCAAAAATATTTTATTTTCATGCCGACTCAAAATTGAGGAAGTGTGTTATGAGTTTTTTAACAGGGAATGGAGTTATGGTCGTGATAGAATTTCCGAGCAACTGCCTTAATCTAGAAAGTAAGGGTAAAAATAGTTTCCTGTTCCGGGACCGAATTCGCAGTGATGGTGCCGTTATGCAGCCTCAGGATCTGGCGTGAAAGGCTTAGGCCAATCCCCGAGCCGGTCTGTTTGGTAGTAAAGAATGGGATAAAGATTTTATCCAGTACCTCCGGCAGGATACCCGTTCCGTTGTCTGCCACCTGCATGGTAACACGCCCCCGCTTGTTATTATATGCCTTTAGTTCAATAACAGGTTTTTTATGGTTTTCCAGGGCATGGATTGAGTTCCTGATCAGGTTGATGATCACCTGCTCGATCAGCTGTTCATCAGCAGATACCTCAATATTATCCGGCTCGATATTGGTAACAAATTCGATCTTATGGCTCGTGATCTCCTCCTCCATGAGCAGGTATATATTTTTGTACAGGTCTTTAACATGGAAGATCTTGAAGTTTGGCTTGGGGATCCGGGTGAGGTTACGGTATGTATTTACAAAATGAAGCAGTCCGGTACTTCTTTTGTTTATAGTTTGCAATGCCTGCAGAATCTCGAGGAGGGTATCCAGGTTCATTTCCTTCTTGAAATCCTCCCCCTCGGTAATTCCCTTCAGCATTATCTCAAGGGTTGAGGAAAGTGAGGCAATAGGAGTAATGGAGTTCATGATCTCATGGGTCAGGACTCGGATAAGCTTCTGCCAGGCCTCCGTTTCCTGTTCCTCCAGTACATTCTGAATGTTGTTGATAGTGGCAAGGATGATCAGCTTGTCCTTAACCTTAAATTCAGTTGCATAAATTGCCAGCTGGAGAATGTCATCCTGGTCCTGGACCTTGACAAGTGTGTTTTCACCCGGACTGATGTTCAGGAGGGTATTCACCAGTTCTGGGCTGAGTTGATCAAGGAGTTTGACATTTTTAAGGCTGTGTATCTGGAAAAGCGTTTTTGCCGCCTTATTGATCATTTCCACAGTCCCATCCTTCCGATAGGCAATGATACTTACATCAATATTCTGTACTATGCTCTGGAGGTAATGGAAATGTTCCTCCTTTTCGGATCGAACCTTTTGAAAATCGCTGATAACATCATTGAATGCACGGTTCAATTCATCGAAGCTGGATCCCATTCCCTCGATCTGGAAGGAGCGTGTGAATTCGGAGAACCGTATCGATTCCAGGAAACTGGTCAGATCCCTGTTCGTACGATCAACATATCTTATCAGTGAATATACCTGGAATAAAATTATTATTCCAACCAGAATAGGAGTCACATGATAATTGGTTTTCCATGTATAGAAAAAAAGAAAAATGGACACTGAAAGCAGAAGTATCCTGATGATTATATTTATCCTGAAATTTCTAAAGGTCATATTTTTCCATTCTCCTGTACAGAGATGTTCTTGTCAGTCCGAGATCCGAGGCAGCCTGTGTGATGTTGCCCTGGTGTTGCTTCAGCACTTTGTTAATAATGGATTTCTCAATGTCTTCCAGGTTATAGGTGTCAAGCTCGATCTCCCCAACCTTTCCTCCTGAGGCAGATAAAAGAAAATCTTCCCCTTCAAGCTGGTTGCCTTCGCTCATTATAATGGCCCGTTCAATGGCATGCTGTAGTTCACGGACATTTCCAGGCCATTGATACTGACTCAGAATCTTAAGAGCGTCACTGTTTATACCCCTGACATTCTTTTTGTACTTCTTAGTATAAATCTTGAGGAAATGGTCAACCAGGAGAGGGATATCACCGGTTCTTTCCCTTAGCGGGGGAATGTGGATCTCTACGGTATTGATTCTGTATAGCAGGTCCTGCCTGAACTTATTATCACTTACCATATCGTGAATATCGATATTGGTAGCACAGATCAGGCGTACACCCACGGAAATGGGTTTGTTGCTTCCCACCCGTGTAACTTCCCTGCGTTCAATTACCGTAAGCAGCTTAGTTTGCATGGGAAGTGACAGGTTTCCTATTTCGTCAAGAAAAAGTGTGCCGCCCTGAGCAATCTCGAATCGGCCCTGCTTCATTTTACTTGCATCTGTAAATGCCCCTTTTTCATGACCGAACAGTTCACTTTCAAATAGTGTTTCAGCAATTGATCCCAGGTCTACAGTAATAAAAACCTCGTCTTTGCGAACTGAATTTCTATGAAGTGCCCTGGCTACCAGTTCTTTGCCCGTACCATTCTCGCCCAGTATCAGAATGTTTGCATCGGTGGCAGCCACCTTGGTAATTGTAGTGAAGACCTTTTGCATCTCCGGGGAGCTTCCAATAAACTCATGAAATGGTTGGTCGTAAACAGCTGAAATTTCCTGCTGCCTCGATTTCAGTCCCTTGGCCTCCATACGTGATCTTCTCAGCTTGATAGAAGAAGATATGGTTGCAAGTAACTTTTCGTTTTGCCAGGGTTTGAGAATAAAATCTGTAGCCCCCGCCTTAATGGCTTTCACAGCTTTTTCAGCATCCCCGTATGCAGTGATAAAGCAGACTACGGCATCGGGATCGATTTCCAGGATTTTCCTCAGCCAATCAAAACCTTCCTGTCCACTGATCGCGTCCTTGGTAAAGTTCATATCCAGAAGGATAACATCGTAATCTTCTTCCGAAAGCACTTTGGGGATATCTTCCGGTTCATTCACGGTAGTAATGACCTCCACATGTTGCTTGAGTAGTAATTTAAGTGCAAACAGGATGTCTTCATTATCGTCTACGGCCAGGATTTTCCCAACTTTTGTACTCATATTCAGGATAAGTTAGTTATTCATACTCAGGTCCGGTAAGCCGGAATGCCTGTAAATCTACACATATTTTTTTGATTGTCCGGTTTCGTACTATTATTGTAGCATAACGGAACAGTCCGTCAGTGAATTGTCGGGTTCTTGAAGCATGTAATTTAGTTAAGAACAGGAATTTAGGATATTTGGCACAATTAATGATTAATTGGTGCAGTACACTCTTAAACCTCTGGCAATGGATGGCATGGATCGCAAACTTGAGAAGAAGAATAAACTCTTCAGCAAAAGAAACCTTTGGATTTTTGTTGGGAGCATTATTGTTCTTCTTGTTTTTTATAACCTGGTCTTCGGCGATAAAAGTTCAAAACTGAATGTTGAGATTGAAAAGATCTCAATTGCTGAAATTCGAAAGGATGTATTTCAGGATTATATCGCCGTAATCGGAACAGTCGAACCAATCCAGACAATTTATCTTGATGCAATAGAAGGAGGCAGGGTTGATGAAATACTGCTTGAAGAAGGAAGCATGCTCAAAAAAGGGGATGTAATTCTTCGGCTTAGTAATGTCAACCTGGTTTTGGATATTTCCAACAATGAGGCCCAGGTAGCCAGAGCAATAAATGAGCTGCGTACTGCTCGCCTGTTAATGATTCAACAACAGATGAATAGTGAAAGCCAGTTAATTGAAACCGAGCGATTACTCAAGCAGCAGGTAAGGGTGTATAATAATAACAAAATATTATATAAGGACCAGCATATTTCAACGGAAGAATACGAGCTGTCAAGAGAGCAATACGATGCTACAATTAAGAAACATGATCTACTCATAAAGATCATGTACCAGGATTCTATTTTCAGGTCCATTCAGATCGAATCACTTGAGACTTCTGTAAAAAGCCTGGCAGGCAATCTGGTATTAATCAAGCAAAGGCTTGATAATCTGAACGTTAAGGCCCCGGCTGACGGCGAACTTGCATCGCTGAATCCCGAGATTGGTGAAATTGTTACCTATGGAAACAGGATCGGTATTGTGAACATCCTTGACTCATATAAACTCAGAGTTGAGATCGATGAGCATTATATTGCCAGGGTGAATAGGGGACTCGTAGGCGATTGCGATTTTGCAGGATCTCCATATCCAGGGAGAATTACCAAGATTTACCCTGAAGTTTCGGGTGGTCGTTTTTATGTGGATATGGAATTTACGGATAACATTCCAAACGCAATTCGTATCGGACAGACTTCCAGGATAAAGCTTGAACTGGGAGAGTCAAAACAGGCCGTGCTGGTCCCAAGGGGTGGTTTTTACCAGAGCACCGGTGGACAGTGGGTCTACATTATAGATGAAACAGGTGAGTTTGCATATAAAAGAGACATTAGCATAGGAAGGCAGAATCCAAGGTATTATGAGGTGCTTGCGGGACTCAAACCCGGAGAGCAGGTTATTATCTCCTCCTATGATACATTTGGTGATGTTGACAAGCTTATGCTTAAAAATTAAAATAATAACAGTTATTTAATAAATACTTAAGATCATGATCAAAACCGAAGAATTGACCAAAGTTTTCCGTACCGACGAGGTAGAAACCACAGCCCTTAATAAGGTAAGCATGGAAATAAAGGGTGGCGAGTTTGTGGCCATTATGGGTCCCTCAGGTTGCGGCAAGTCAACTCTGCTGAATATTCTGGGACTTCTTGACAATCCATCTGATGGCGGTCTGCTATTTGATGGTATTGAAGTATCCAAATTCAAGGAGAGGCACCGCACAAACCTCAGAAAAGGAAACATCGGGTTCGTTTTCCAGAGCTTTAACCTAATCGATGAACTTACCGTTTATGAAAATGTGGAACTACCACTGCTTTACATGAATGTGTCTGCATCAGAAAGAAAACAAAAGGTGAATCAGGTACTGGAAAGAATGAAGATCGCACACAGGAAAAAGCACTTTCCGCAACAGCTTTCCGGTGGACAGCAGCAGAGGGTTGCAATTTCTCGTGCAGTTGTTTCAAATCCGAAACTGATTCTTGCGGATGAGCCGACTGGTAACCTTGATTCTGCCAATGGTGAAGAGGTAATGGCGTTACTGACCGAACTGAATCAGGATGGCACTACCATTGTAATGGTGACACACTCACCCTCAGATGCTGAAAAGGCTCATCGGATAGTCCACCTGTTCGACGGACATATTGTAACTGAAAACATTAAGCACTCACTGTAAGAGTTGAAGATATTTGTATTAGAGTAAACAGGTCACAAATAATTAAACCCTAAAATTCGGAGCGATGAAGGATTTATGTGTACCAATTCCAAATTTCGGTGAGGACGAGATTGCGGATATTGAATTACGTGTTGGCGACAAAAAGATCTCATATAGCTTCCGGGTGGAATCATTTCCCTGGGAAGTTGAAGATGAATTGTCCGTTACAAATGATGACGTATCCGCCTCTCTTGCCCGAATATACAGGCTAAAAAGATCAATTGAGGGATATGACAAGGACTGGGAACTAATCCAGATCTTTACTCCCAATGACAATGCCAGGCATATTCAGGTCCTTTACCGGAGACGGAATAAATAACGTTATCTGGTTAAATGAATTAAATTAAGATGAAAAGGATCTGGATTTTAACAGGATTGTTATGCTTTATAATTATCTCTCCTGAGGCAAATGGTCAGAAGGTATGGACACTTGTGGAATGTATTGATCATGCACATGAAAATAACCTTCAGGTGAAACGTGTGAACCTTCAATCCAAATCCGCCGAAAATAATTACCTGTATTCCCGAGCCCAGGTGTTGCCAAATGCAAATGTAGGATTAGATTATACGTATAACCAGGGAAGGGCTCTGAATACGGATGATTATGAGTGGATAAACCAGGAATTCTATGATGGATCCGTTGGATTTAACAGCCGGATGAATCTTTTCTCCGGATTATCGACATACAATAATATCCTGCAGAGCAAGTACAGTCTTCTTTCTCAGGTTGAAAGTGTAAAAGAACTTAAAAATGATATCACTATCCAGATTGCAGGAGCCTATCTGCAGATCCTTTTCAACGTTGAACTGCTCAAAATTGCCGAGGAACAATTAAAGGTAACTGAACAGCAGGTAGCTAAGAAAGAGAAGCTAGTTGAAGTAGGAAATCTGTCACGTGGTGAACTGTATGAGATCCAGGCACAGATGTCACGTGAGAGGTCTACGGTTACTTCAGCCAGGAACGATCTGGCAATCTCTTATTTAACACTTGCTCAGCATATGGATCTGGAAATACACAGTCTTGATGAATTTCAGATCAGCATTCCAGAACTGGGGATTGAAGATGCAAACGTACTGCGGTCTATTGATAGCGTTTACAATGATGCATTGGTAGTTCTTCCCAGGGTTAAAGCTGCAGAATACAATCTTATTAGTTTCGAAAAGGGATTGAAAGCAGAAATCGGAGGTGCATTTCCTTCCCTTAGCCTGAGATATGCTACCGGGTCCTTTTATAATTCGCTTGCAGTCACCCCAGGTACAGGAGATCCATATCCCTGGAATGATCAGTTAATTGACAAGCGCAGGCAGATTATCACCCTTGGATTGAATGTGCCGATTTTTAATCGTTTGTACTCTCAGAATCAGATCAGTAATGCAAAGGTGAGTGTCCTGGATGCGGAAGTGGCCCTTGACCAGACTAAACAAATCCTATACAAGACCATACAACAGGCTTATGCCGATGCCAGGGCAGCTCTTGACAACTATGATTCCAATCTCGAAACTGTGAAGGCCACCGATGAAGCCTTCAACTATACAGAGCAAAGATTCAACGTAGGCATGGTGTCATCAGTAGATTATAACATTGCGAAGAACAATCAAACCAGGGCCCAATCAGACCTTTTGCAGGCCAAATACCTCTATATATTCAACACTAAAATCCTGGATTTCTGGGCAGGTAGAACAATTAGCCTTGAGGTGAGTAATTAAAGAATTCGGTAGATTGATCAGATTGATGTGGACAATCAGTTCATGATTATCATTGTTTCACACCCGAATGGATTTTCCAGTTACTAATGTTTATCGGCTGTAAACCTTTTCACCTCCTATCCAGGTCTCAACTATCCTGGTTGTCGGTATTTGTTCGGCGGGAATTATTAGCAGATCCTTTTGAGTGATGATAAAATCAGCCAACTTGCCGGTCTCCAGGCTTCCTTTCTCATTTTCCTCGAATGCTGACATGGCAGCCCAGATAGTCATAGCCTTAAAAGCCTCCTCCCGGGTTAGGGCATTTTCCACCTGGAATCCTTCCTCAGGGTATCCGTCAAGGTCTTTGCGGATCGACATGGCATAATATCCGTAAAGAGGATTAATATTTTCAACCGGAAAGTCACTGCCGTTGGGAATCCACCCATTTTCTTCCATCAGCTGTCTGAATGCATAGGCACCCTTAATACGTTCATCACCAACACGTTCATCGGCCCAGTACATATCTGAGGTGCCATGGGTTGATTGGACGGAAGGAATAATACTGTATTTACCAAATTTGCTGAAGTCTTCCGGATGTATGATCTGAGCATGCTCGATCCGCCACCTTCTGTCATTATTTCCTTTCAGGAATTCAGCATATAAGTCCAGTGCCAGCCTGTTTGCGCTGTCACCAATACAATGTATGTTTGCCTGGTAGCCGTTCTCATATGCAAGCCTGCATTGTTCCCTGAGATATTCCACACTGGATACTGCCAGTCCCACATTACCCGGATCATCCGAATATGGTTCCAGCATCAGAGCTCCACGTGAACCAAGTGCACCATCTGCATAAAGCTTTACAGAACGTACATTGAGACGATCCGTTTTATGTATTCCCTTGTACATATATTGCACATAATTTTTCTCACCCGGACTAAGCATGGCATAGACCCTCATTTTTAGTTCACCGGATTTATGCAGTGAATCTATAAGGTTAATTGTTTCATACCCCAGTCCCGCATCATGCACAGAAGTAAGTCCAACAGCAAAACAATGCGCTTCCCCCTTCAGCAGGGCAGCGATAACCTCATCTTCATGGGGATCGGGGACTATCCTTCCGATCAGGCCAATGGCATTGTCAACCAGTACTCCGGTAAGTTTACCGTTCCGGGTCATCAGGGAACCGCCTTCCACAGCCGTATTTTCGTTCACTCCTGCCATTTTCAGAGCAACGCTGTTTGCAATTGCTGCATGTCCGTCAATACGCCTGAGAAGTACCGGATTATCCGGAAAAACCTCATCGAGCAGGTCAAGGGTAGGAAATTCCTTTACCTCCCAATCGTTTTGATCCCATCCTCTTCCGAGAACCCATTCTGATGGGTAGTCTTCCTGCCTCTTTTTCACCAAGTCAACAATTTCCTCGAAGGAGGTTGTACCGACGAGATCGGCATGCAGCAGACTGTTCCCATATCCAAGGAAATGACAATGTGCATCTATCAGTCCCGGGTAAACAAATTTACCTTCAAGGTCTATCGATTTCTCTGTATCATATTGCTTTAAAATGTCATTCGTACTTCCAACGGCGAGTATCATCCTATCTCGCACGGCCATGGCTTCTGCCTTAGAAAAGGACTCATCAACGGTATAGATCGTACCATTGAAAAGAATCAGGTCGGCTTTCTTATCACTCATACATGAATTCGTAATAAGAAGGATGGTCAATAGAGGGGTAAGAAGAAGTCGGGTATGCATGGTATTCTGGTATTAGGGGTTGATATATGGCAATAAAGTTAAAAAAACGTCCGGCATTTCCAGATGCCGGTACAATTCTTATTGCATGAGATACTCCAACCCCTGGAACAGCTTTCGGAGGAGACAGGAATTTATCAGTATAAAAAAATAAAGGCCGGGAACCACCCCGGCCTTTAAAGTCCACCAATCATTCTTATGGTCAGTGGTCCCCGGTTTCTGAATATGTGTAGGATCCGGCAGATGGGGTTATTGCCTGGTGGGTGATCCGGCTCGGATCCCGATCTCAGAGGTCCACATTAAGAAATTTCTTGATGGTATCACGGTATTTTCTGCCCACGGGAATTTCATCCTCCCCAATCTGTATGCAGGCATAGTCAAGTGAGTCCGGGTAATCGGTATTGATGGCGAATGATTTGTGAACCTGCAGGAAGTGCCTGGCAGGCAGTTTCGTCATAAAATCCTTCAGGCTGGAGTTTAATATCTTCTGCAATGATCAGTTCGTCTTCGATGATCTGTATCTTGATCTTGCTCATGTTTTGTTAACGGGGTTCCTCAAATTCAATAATAAAGCTCGTTCCGTCCCCCACCACAAGGGTGTAAGATCCATTTGCTTTTTTCAAATCGACAGTAATGGTACCGGTTTTCCTTCCCGCGAAAGCGTATTTAAACGAATTTGAGACCAGCTCATTGATGATCAGTCCCAGGGGAATAGTAATCGCAATCAGCCTGTAGAGCCGCCGGGGGTTTTGCGACATATTGGATTAGTAATGATTTGGTGAATCGGAATTAAGGTAAGACATTCTTCTAAAAATTACAAGATACCTCTGTTCGTGTCTTCTATACTTAATTGATTTTTCATCCGTTAAACTTAGTATGATTAAAAGCAGTAATGGTCATTTTAATTACTTTTGCCGGGTCTTAATATGAAAGGGAATTCCAAATACTTAATTTATTTGCTTGTAGTGATCGCAGGGGTTTTTTCATGCGAGCGTTATGAAACCTACAGGGAGCCAAATGCGCTGCTAGCTTTTTCTTCCGATACTGTATTTTTCGATACCATATTTACGACACTAGGATCAACTACACATAAACTTAAGGTTTATAATAATTACGATCAGGTCCTTGAGATTGCTTCCATCGAACTTGCCGGAGGTGCTTCCTCGGTTTTCCGCCTGAATATTGATGGATGGTCTTCCCATTCTGTAACAAATATTGAGATCCCTCCAAAAGATTCTCTGTACATCTTCGTTGAGGTGACTCTTGATCCGAACAATATCGATTCAATCCTTGCCATTCATGATTCGATTATGTTTAATACAAATGGGAACCTGCAGGATGTGAATCTTGTGGCATGGGGACAGGATGTTCATCTATTTCGTGCCGATACCCTGAAGACCACAACCTGGGTTAATGACAAACCGTACCTGATTATTGATTACCTGATGATAGATTCCCTTGAGACACTGACTATAGAGGAAGGTGTAAGGATTCATATGCACAGGAATGCGGTCATTTATGTCAAGGGAACACTGAAAGCCAATGGAAGCCTTGACAATCCCATAACAATTGAGGGAGACAGGCTGGAGTACCTGTACAGGGATATTCCGGGGCAATGGGGAATGATTTATTTCTGGCCGGGAGCAAAAGAGAATGAGCTTGATTACATGAATATCCGGAACGGCACTATTGGATTATGGGCCGATACTGTGATGACACCAGGCACACCCAATTTGAGTATTCGAAACTGTAAGATCGAAAATATGTCAGCAGTGGGTATAATGGGACAGGGTACGACGATACATGCCAGTAATACCTCTGTTTCTAACTGTGGACAGGTTGCCATTTTTTTAAATATCGGAGGCAGCTATGAATTTTACCATTGCAGTGTTGGAAATTACTGGAGTGGTGGTTACTCAAACAGGACTACCCCGTCGCTTGCCATGAGTAATTATTACGAAGATATTAATGGTAACCTGCAGGTAAGGCCGATTGAGAAAGCTTATTTCGGCAATTGTATTATATATGGGAACAAGGAATTCGAGATACTTGTGGATGAGGCTCCCGATACAGAGATCCCCTACCAGTTTGACCATTGCCTGATCAAGGCAGATCCTGAGGAATTTGACCTTTCCAGTCCTGATCATTTTGTCAACGTTATCAATCTTGAGGATCCCAGATTCATGGATGCCGAGAACAATAACCTTGCCCTTGATACACTATCCCCTGCCAAGGATAAGGCCCTTTCCGATATTGCCCTGCAATACCCCCTTGATATTCTCGGAGAGAGCAGGCTTGGGGAAATGGGACCCGATATCGGTGCCTTCGAAAGGTTTGAAAACGACTCAATTTCAAGGTAGGCTGAAAGAATCCTCAATCAATACTTTTTTGGGATTTGCTGCCTGAGTCAGACCGATCAAATCATCTACTCACAGAAGGGAATGGAATCATTCAACAAATAAATGGAGGTTGGAAAGTTCCTGGCCTATCTCCTGTATGCCAATCAGAATCCTGCGTGTTTGTTTTTTCGAAGGCTTTTTTCGGCCACTTACATACTGAGAGAGCAGGGATTCATTCATACCTATCCGCTTAGCCAGGAATTTTGCATTGATTACACGGTAAAACCTGAAGAACTGTTTCAGGTCAATTTCAAGTTTGATGTTCTTTTCATTAACTTCCGTTCCTGTTCCTTCAAGGTAAAGATTGTAGGCTTCCGTTGCATTGAATAATAGCTCGGAAAAGGTCTCACCTGTTGTGGCAACGGCATCTAAACGAGAATATGCTGAATATCCTGTGCGGGTCTTTTCCACAATAAAGGTTATCTTTTTATTTATTCTCTTCATAGCAGTTCAGCCCTTTCCCAACATCTTTGGAACCATGATATGGAAGAATAACAATGTTCTTCTTTCTGGCATGAGCCAATTTCATATGAGATCCTTTTTGTGAGATCACATACCAGCCGTCCCGTTTCAGAATCCTTAAAAGTTCAGAACTCTTCACGGGAGACAGGAATTTCAAAGGTAAATAAAAATTTACTTTTCGCGATTAAGATCATAGTGATTTATTTACTTGATGAATGATATTTTGGCCGGGCCGTCATTCATTAATGATGAAACTGCTGGTATCTCTGTTACTGATGTGTCCTTTGATGATTTCCGCCCAGAAGGGGAGGGGAGACCTGCGTTTTGTATTCTATAATGTGGAAAACCTGTTTGATCCTTTTGATGACAGCCTGAAACTTGACGATGAATTTCTTCCGGGGACTATAAGACACTGGACCTGGGATCGTTTCCTGGAAAAAGAGCAAAATTTATATAAGGTACTGGCCTGCTCGGGAGGCTGGAAGCCGGCAGAACTGATAGGCCTCTGCGAGGTTGAGAACCGGTTTGTACTGAACTGGCTGGTCAGAAAAACCCCTTTGCTTAAGTATAATTACAGAATTATTCATGAGGACTCACCCGACGAGCGTGGCATCGATGTTGCCCTCTTGTATCTTCCATCGAAATTCAAGCCTCTGGAATGGAAATCTTTATCCGTAGGGTATTATAGAGGGAAGGCCGGGTACGAGAATTTGCCCGGGGGACTCTACAGGTCCTCAACCAGCCGGAATGAGGGATTCGAACTTCAGGATCCCACCCGGGATATACTGTATGTCAGGGGACTTGCCCTGGAGCGTGACACCATCCATATCCTGATCTGTCATTGGCCCTCCAGGTGGGGAGGCTATCTGGAAAGCCTGACTGAGCGGATGGAGGCCGCCCGTACAGTGAAATGGCTCCTGGATTCGATATGGCGCCTCGATATTCATGCAAGGATACTTGTTGCTGGTGACCTGAATGATGAGCTGTCTGATCCCAGCCTGTCATCCGTGCTCCGGGTCAGGATTCCCGGGGATAAGGTCAGGAAAACCGGGGACATGGCCAAGATTCCCGGGGATAAGGTCAGGAAAACCGGGGATGGGGCCATCTTATCCGATAATGTGCAGTGTTATGGCTGCCTGTACCACACGGGTTCTGAGCAGAAAATTGTGGAGGGGGGCAAAAAATCCAGCGAACCCCCGGGTACACTTAAATACCAGGGAAGCTGGTATGAATTCGATCATGTTCTTGTCAGCGGTGGTTTCCTGTCTGATTCCAGCCTGTTTGTCAAACCAGGGGGAAAAAGGATATTAGCTCCGGATTTTCTTTTTGAAAAAGATCCTGCCTCACCGGGGAAGAAACCTTTCAGGACATATATTGGATATAAATACCACGGTGGATTCAGTGATCACCTTCCCGTTTACATTGATATTTGGCAGAAATAATTTCACAATCTGATGTATGTATTTATGGTTGATTATTGCTTTACCGGTGGACTATTTCTTTACCTGTTTTAGTCCTAGTTCCTTTCCCTTTTCCAGCATCAGGGCAAAGGCCTCGTTATGATCATTTTTTATAACCCCATCCAGGATGGCTTCCTTGATGAATTCCTTGATAATGCCGATAGGTCTGGAAGGTGGTATTCCGAATGTTTCCATGATCTCTTCCCCGGAAACGGGTGGTTGAAAATTCCGGATGGAATCCTTTTCTTCAAGTTCAGAAATTTTTTGTCTGACGATTCGGAAATTATTCAGATGCGTCCTGACTGTTTTTTCATTTTTGGATGTTATATCAGCCTCACAAAGCAGCATAAGGTCGTCCAGATCATCACCTGCATCATACACCAGCCGGCGGATAGCGGAATCAGAGACTCCCCCTGGAGTTAGAGCCATGGGCCTCAGATGAAGAAGCACAAGGTTCTGCACAAATTTCATTTTATCATTCAAAGGTAGTTTCAGCTTGCGGAAAATGCCGGGTACCATTTTTGAACCCACAAACTCATGCCCATGAAAAGTCCATCCTGCCTTCTGATCGTATTTCTTGGTTAACGGCTTGGCAATATCATGCAAAAGGGCAGCCCATCTCAGCCAAAGGTCATCCGAGATTGCTGATAAATTGTCAATTACCTTTATGGTGTGATAAAAATTGTCTTTATGGCGTTGTCCATTTTCCTCGTGGACTCCTTTTAGGGCCTGAAATTCAGGAAGTATCAGGGCAAGCAGGCCTGTTTCCTCAAGCAATCTGAATCCAACCGATGGTTTGTCGGCAAGCATTATCCTGTTTAATTCATCGGATATTCTCTCTTTGGATACAATTTCTATCCTGCTGGCAGATTTGGAAATGGCCTTCCTGGTTTTTGGTTCGATTGTAAATCCCAGTTCAGTGGCAAACCTGATAGCACGCATCATTCTTAGAGGATCATCAGAAAAAGTCTGGTCAGGTTCAAGCGGTGTCCTGAGGATTTTTTTCTCAATATCCTCCATCCCTCCAAATGGATCAATCAAATCGCCATAGTTACCGGGATTCAATGAAATAGCCATTGCATTGATAGTGAAATCCCTGCGTTTCTGGTCATCCTCGAGTGAGCCATCCTCCACGATAGGTTTCCTTGAATTGCTTCGGTACGATTCTTTGCGGGCACCAACGAATTCAATCTCCATTTCTTCATGTCTGAC
Source organism: Bacteroides sp. (assembly GCA_011053095.1). Lineage (GTDB taxonomy): Bacteria > Bacteroidota > Bacteroidia > Bacteroidales > SM23-62 > SM23-62. The sequence goes on along the minus strand of DRHS01000129.1, from coordinate 5,487 downwards.
CATGGCAGTTCCAAAACTCCGGAATACACTTACCGGTATGTTTTTTCCCAGGTGCTTTGCAAAAGTACGTGCAAGGTCGATCCCGCTGCCCTGTACAACAATGTCAATATCATGGGTCTCCCTGCCCAGTATACAGTCCCTCACAAATCCACCAATAACAAAAGTGGGATTATTCTCCTGTTCTGCGATCTCAGCAATTAGCTTGAAAATCTTATCATTCAGACATTTCTTCATATGTAGATATGACAAATTGTTCGCTTCCTGACAAAATTACAATAAAATCATGATTTCCTTTGTCTGGCACATGATTTGACATATGGTGGTTAATTCGTATTTTTATAAATATTTATATTTGTTCATATAAAATAGAGTATTATGACTGAACATCTTACAGCGGAAACCTTCAAAACGAAGGTATTCAATTATGAGGATAACAAGGAGTGGAAGTTTGAAGGAGAAAAACCATGTGTGATAGATTTTTACGCGGACTGGTGCGGACCCTGTAAGATGGTAGCTCCCATACTTGAGGAGTTATCAGAAGAGTATGACGGGAAACTGAATATTTATAAGGTGAATACAGAGAAGGAACGTGAGCTTTCATCGGTATTCGGTATTCAAAGCATTCCATCCATTTTATTTGTTCCAAAAGAAGGACAACCACAGATGGCTATGGGTGCATTACCCAAAGATTCATTGACCAAGGCCTTCAAGGACGTTTTATCAGTAGAATAACAATTGCTGCATAAAAGATTAAGGAACCGTTTCAAGTTATTTGAAACGGTTTTTTTTATATTTGTTCAGCTTCTCTAAGGGGGTGCCTTAACAAAACGGGCTGAGATCATACCCTTAGAACCTGATCCGGGTAATGCCGGCGCAGGGAATTTAGAAACTATGTACAATTATTTATAATACTTCGATTATGAAATACTGGATGATCACTCTTATGGTGGCCTTTACTTATTCGTATACCCATGCACAATCAGGTCTTTGGGGTTTGGTAACCGATTCCAGCGGACAAGCATTGATTGGGGCTAATGTTTACCTTGATAATACCTTCCGTGGTGCCATTACAGATATTAAGGGTATGTATTTAATCAAAGGCATTCCCGATGGAAAGTACATTGTTAATGCTTCCTATATTGGTTTTGAGACTTCAAGCAGTGAAATTGAATTTTCCGGGGATGCCAGGCATGATTTTCAGCTGAGTGAAACCTCAGTAATGGCTGAGGAGGTCATGATTGTGGCCACAAGAGCAGGAAGGAATTCTCCCGTAGCACATACAAATGTTTCAAAGGAGGAGATCAATGAGAGGAATATGGGTCAGGACATACCCTATTTGCTGAATCTTACCCCTTCAATGGTAACATCATCCGATGCAGGAACAGGTATAGGTTATACCAGTTTCAGGATAAGAGGCACCGATATGAACCGTATCAATGTAACAGTAAACGGGATTCCCCTGAATGACTCTGAGTCACATGGAGTTTGGTGGATAAATATGCCGGATTTTGCCGCATCTGTTGATAATCTGCAGATTCAAAGGGGTGTAGGAACATCAACCAACGGAGGAGCAGCTTTCGGTGCAAGCATGAATATCCAGACCTTTACAATGAACCCGGATCCATACGGGGAATACAATGCAGCCTACGGTTCATTCAACACCTGGAAGAACAGTTTGTCCTTGGGGACCGGGATGATCAATAACAGGTTTACCCTGGATGCACGTCTCTCTGTCATAAAATCAGACGGTTATATAGACCGCGCTTTTTCGGACCTGAAATCTTTTTTTATCTCCGGGGCCTGGTATAGTGAGAGAAGTATTCTGAAACTGAATGTGTTCTCAGGGAAGGAGCAGACATACCAGTCATGGTGGGGGGTTCCGTCCGTCCGTCTGAAAAATGACATGGAGGGTATGATGCGTTACGAAGAGCACTGGCTGTATACTCCGGAGCAAACAGCACATATGATTTCCTCCGATTCCAGAACCTATAATTATTATACCTATGAAAATGAAACGGATAATTATCAGCAGGACCACTACCAGGCTCTTTACTCAAGAGAACTTGGCAGACGCTTAACCTTTAACGGAGCTCTGCATTATACAAATGGCAGGGGATATTTTGAAGGGTACAGGAACGATGAAAACCTTCAGGACTATAAGATCAGCGATGTGATCTCCGGGTCTGATACCATATCCACCAGCGATCTTATTACCCGGAAGTGGCTTGATAATGATTTCTACGGATTCACCTGGTCCTTTAATTACAAATACAAAAAAATCGAAGCATATCTAGGGGGAGGCTGGAACAAGTACGATGGAGGACATTACGGGGAAGTGATCTGGGCCAGGTTTGCCGGTGAGTCCGAGATTAATCATGAGTGGTACAGGAATACCGGGAAGAAACGGGACTGGAATACCTTTTTAAAACTTAATTACAGGGTCTCAGGACATCTAAGCCTGTTCGGTGACCTGCAATACAGGAGTATTGAGCATTATATTAAAGGAATTGATGATGACCTCAGGGATGTCTCTCAATTGCGTGTTTACCAATTTGTTAATCCAAAACTCGGTGCAACCTACGAAATCAGCAGCAACCAGCGTGTGGCTGCCTCCATTTCTGTTGGGAACAGGGAACCTAACCGGACCATTCTTGTAGATGCTGATCCTGCCAGGCCAGTCCCAACCTATGAAACTCTTATCGATTACGAACTCTCTTACCGCTTAAATCTTTTCAGGGCCATATTTGACGCAAACATGTATTATATGGATTATGATAATCAACTTGTCCTTACAGGTGAAATTAACGATGTTGGAGCAGCCATTATGAATAATGTGAAAGACAGCTACAGGGCAGGTGTGGAGCTTGTTATGGGACTTTACCCAATTGAGAAGTTGCGCTGGGACCTGAATCTTACGCTTAGCAGGAACATTGTGAGAAATTATACTGACTATGTTGATGACTGGGATACAGGGGAACAGATAGTAACCGAACTGGGTGAGCGGAAGCTGAGCTTCTCTCCGGCAGCGGTGGCAGGAAGCAAGCTGAGCTATGAGCCATTGAAAGGATTGAACCTTGCAGTTCTCTCAAAGTTCGTTGGCAGGCAATATATTGATAATACACAGGATGAGACCCGGTTACTGGATCCCTATTTTGTAAATGATCTTCAGATCCAATACCGATTAAATCCGGGATTCATGGAGGAAATTACATTTAACCTGTTGCTCAATAATATCTTCAATGAGATATATGAGACAAACGCCTGGGTTTACAAGTATCGCCTTGGAGGCAATGAATACAAACAGGATGGTTACTTTCCACAGGCAGGATTTAATTTTATGGCGGGAGTGATCTTAAAGTTTTAACTTTACCCGTATCTCAGTATGCGGGCCCTGTCAATATTCATATCGATTCTGCTTCTGTCTGCCTGTTCCCATTCGACGCAGGAGAGAAAGAATATCTTCCGGTACAATGAATCGAAGGGAATCCCAACTCTTGATCCGGCATTTGCCCGAAACCAGACAATAATATGGCCTGTCAACCAGATCTTTAATGGATTGCTTCAGCTTGACCGGGACTTACTGGTTCAACCCTGCATTGCTAAAAAATGGGAATGCAATATTGACGGTACGGAGTACACCTTTTACCTGCGCAAAGATGTTTATTTTCATAAGCATCCGGCTTTTCCGATGGGAAAGGGCAGGAGAGTTATTGCCTCAGATTTTGTATACAGTCTTACAAGAATTATTGATCCGGATCTTGCTTCCCCGGGCAAATGGATATTTAATTCAGTGAACCGGGAAGTACCCGGATCTGAACAGGGATTTCTTGCTGTATCCGATACGGTTTTAAAGATCTTTCTTAAGGAACCGTTTCCTGGATTCCCCGGTTTGCTTACCATGCCTTATTGCAGTGTAGTTCCAAAAGAAATTATTGAATCGATTGGTGAAGATTTCAGAAAGCAGCCTGTGGGGACAGGGCCGTTTCGTTTCCAGTATTGGAGGGAAGATGAAAAGTTGGTACTTCTCAGGAATGAAGACTATTTTGAGACGGATGCTGAAGGGAAAAGGCTTCCCTATCTGGATGCTGTAAATATCAGCTTTACGAGAGATAAACAATCTGAATTTATGGAATTCATGATGGGCCGGCTCGATTTTCTTTCAGGTGTGCATGCTGCATACAAAGATGAAATGATTATGAGGAATGGCAGGTTGAATCCGGCACACGATGAAAAGGTGAAAATGATCAGCCAGCCTTATCTGAATACTGAATACCTCGGATTTTTACTGGATCCGGAGCTGAAAGCAGCACAGGAGAGTCCCTTGCTGATCAAGGAGGTCCGCCAGGCCATAAATTATGGATTTGACAGAGCCAAGATGATGAAATACATGCGTAACAATATAGGCCAGCCAGCGAATGCGGGATTTGTGCCGGCAGGGATGCCTTCTTTCAATCCTGTCAGGGTAGTGGGGTACAGGTATGATCCCGATTATGCGCGTGAATTGTTATCGGTAGCAGGATTTCCGGGTGGAGAAGGCCTGCCGGAAATAACACTGACTACCACCTCTGACTATTTGGATCTTTGCGAGTACATACAGCATGAACTTTACGAGATTGGGATTGTACTTAACCTGGAGGTCAATACGGGCGCTGCGTTTCGGGACCGGATGGCGAATGGACAGCTGGAATTTTTCAGGGGTTCATGGATCGCAGATTATCCGGATGCTGAGAACTATCTTTCAGTGTTCTACAGCATGAACCATAGTCCCGCAGGACCCAATTATACCCGTTTTACCGATCCGGTCTATGACAGCTTGTTTGAAACCGCACTTCAGGCTCTGGATAAGGACTTTAGATACCGGATCTACTGGCAGCTGGACAGTATGATAATGGAGGAAGCTGCAATTGTACCTCTATATTATGACCAGGTTGTCAGGTTTGTGCCGAAAGATCTTAAAGGTCTGGGATCCAATCCGATGAACTTGTTAGATCTAAAACGGGCATACTGGTCCCCTCCCGGCCTGAGAGTGAAAAATTAAAGAAAGATTGTATATTTGTGGCAGACCACTGCTTAACTAATAAATCCTAAGCCTATGTACAGGAAAGTGTGGGAACAATGCAAAGCTTCGGTTTGTTCCATTGATTTTATTAGTAATGCGGGTACAAAGATTGTCTCCTTCACCGGTTTCAAGGTGAAAAACTTCCTGGTAACGGATGACGTTGTAGATAAGTTTGCAAAACCTGCAGAGGTCCATCTTCGTTTTACTGAGGCTGGTGTGGAGAATAAATTGAGTATTTGCATGGGTTTCAAAGAATTTATCAATTGCAGAGTAAAAGTTGATAGTGAAATCAACCCGGGTTTTGTTCTGTTTGATATAGAACACAAATCATTTGAGGGTATTCCTTCTCTTAAGAGCAGCAGGATTTTTAATCACAGTGTGGGACTTCCGATTGCGGTACTGGGTTATCAACTTGACCAGGAGAACCT
>DRHS01000128.1 GCA_011053095.1 Bacteroides sp. | reverse complement strand
AGATGTGTATAAGAGACAGCCCTTAAGGAGATCTATGACGGATTTGACATGGGAAGCAGGACGATTACAATTAAAACCCAGGATGAGGTGAGTGATGAACAGATGAAAAAACTGGTAATAGGTGGAGGAGATGGTAATCCCCCGACCCTTAGCTCCGAAGATTTCAAGATACTAAAGGAAGAGACTAACCGCCTGAGGACCATTATGGCAGAAGGTATAACCAAATAGATCCAGTTAGCTATGAAATACATTAAATATCTACAGTTTCTTGCTCTTGCTCTGTTCCTGCTGCCTCTCAGCTCCATTGCACAGGATTGTGTGGATTATCACCTGGTAGGGGACTGCTATTTCGACCGGCAGAGGGATTACAAGATTTACAGCCAGTCGAAATCATTATCAATGAATCCTTTGGAGACTATTGATCTCAACGTAATTTTCTACGGGCAGAAGGACTATATTCTTTCCTTTTGTTCCCACAAAAAGATGTTACCGATCCATTTTGTTCTGATTGACCAAGAAACAAACAAGGTACTCTATGATAATGAAGACGATCATTATATTGAATCAGTGGGTATTGGTTTCGACGCAACCAAGCCCCTGACGATAAGGATAAATTTACTTGCCCGAAAAGCAACGGAGGAGGATATTCAGGATTACCTGGTGTGTATGGGACTATTGATACAATTCAAGAACTACGATAAGAAGACAGTTGATATCAGGATGTAGTAGACAAGAACCACAAGCAGACCCTGCTGAATATTTTCCAAAATTGACTTTATTTGCGCATGGTCCGGATTACTTCAATGCTGTTTGAATATAACGGCAAGTAAGCGAAAATCTATTTATATGAATCTGACAGAAAAGAAATGTGAACCCTGCGAAGGGGCAGTCCCAAAGCTTGATCCGGAGGAAATCAATGAATATTCCGCGCAATTGAAAGAGCCCTGGGAGATTGTTGACAATATGAAGATCGCAAAGGATTTTGAGTTTGGGGATTATCCCTCCACCATAGCCTTTGTTAACCGGGTTGCCGAACTGGCAGAGGACGAAGGACATCATCCGGTAATGCAGGTTTTCTTTTCCAGGGTTAGGATCGAATTGTGGACCCATGCTATTCTTGGACTTTCAGAAAATGATTTTATCCTTGCCGCCAAGATCGATGAATTATAAATACCTGAGACTTTTTTACAGCCTGTTCATTGCACTTATCCCCCTCTCCGGGGTATACGCACAGATAAGTGATACTCTGTTCCGACTTGAGGAGGTTCAGGTCGTTTCGGATCGACTGGGACTCTCAGAGGCGAGGACCGGAAGGCATGTTTCTGTAATTAAAGCTGCCGAAATCGAGTCACTCCCCGTAAACACCATCGATGAATTGTTACGCTACCTGCCTTTTATGGAGGTGCAATCCCGCGGTCCCTATGGCTCCCAGTCCGATATCCTGATGAGGGGCTCGACCTTTAACCAGGTGCTTGTCCTCATTGACGGCATGCGGGTAAATGATCCTCTTACAGGACATTTTAACAGTAATATCCCGGTGGCAGTTACCAATATTTCACGGATTGAGGTTTACAGGGGACCAGCTTCTGCCATATATGGGCCTGATGCCGTAGGCGGGGTAGTTAATATCATAACAAAAAGTTTTGAGCCGGGTCAGACGGATGAAGGTCTTACCGGCAAACTTGAGGCATGGTACGGGCAGAACAACCTCCGCCGTAGTAACTCAGGACTGAATTTCAGCAAGGGAAGATGGAAAGCAGGCGCAGGATTAAGCTATAATGCCTCTGATGGCCATCCCCTTGATCCCGACAGCCTTAGAGGAGATTTCAATAACCTGACTGCATCGTTTTCTGTCTCGGGACAAATCACTGAGAATATAAACCTTAGCCTCCGTACAGCCTTCGATAACAGGCTGTTCAATGCAAGATACTTTTATACCAACAGTCCCTTCGATATGTCCCGTGAACAGGTAAAGAAATGGTGGAACCAGGCTCAGATAAGGTTCAGGATTAATGAGTCCCATTCCCTCACGCTTCTGGCCGGATACCAGACCACACGAGATTCCTTCCTTTTCAATCCCGCCTTCCCTGCAAATATTCACCGAACCCATTATAATAATTATCAGATCAATCATCTTTTCCTTACGGGGAAGGGATTCCGGCTCGCATCCGGAGTACAGCTTGATAACCGAAAGATCTTCAGCAACGACAGGGGAGACCATATAAACTGGCACACCGGGGTGTATGCAGTGCTGTCAAAGGAATTTTCCGAACAACTTACCCTGGGAATGGGACTAAGAATGGATTATGATCAGTCATATGGACTGGAAGTACTCCCTCAGTTAAACCTGTCCTATAGAAAAGGAAAATGGAATTTCAGGGGCTCGGCCGGCAGGTCCATTCGATCGCCGGACTTTACGGAAAGATATATTTCGACGGGACTTGAGGGTCCCCTGAGTCCTGGCCGGAACCTGGGCAATCCTAACCTGCTCGCTGAACGTGCATGGAGCATTGAATATGGTGCTGATGTGCTTTTATCACCCGGTATCCAGGCCAGATATACAGGCTTTTACCGGTTCGGGCGCGACCTGATTGATTACATTATGACCCCTTCAGAAGAGATCCCGGATAACGAAAATCTGATTCCGGGTGAAAGTTATTTCTACACACAGAATGTTGGACTGCTTAATACGGGTGGACTTGAGGCTGAGATTAAAGGCAGACATCCATTCTCCGGGAAGTGGATTTTTGACTGGAACCTCTCATGGCAGGTCCTTGTTAGTCAGAGCGACTCAGCCATTGTATCCAAATACCTGGCATCACACTCAAGGAATCTTATAAATGGGGGAGTGGGACTAAACACAGGTGGTTTCAGGGTGCGGGTAAGTTCTATGTATAAAACCCGGAACCCCGAAATTGCAGAGGTGATAAACCAGGAACTTACAGATGCTTATATGTTATGGAATATCCGGCTTGATAAATATTTCTGGCAAAATAGAATACAATTCAGCCTTCAGGTAAATAATATGCTGGATGAGAATTATTCAGACATTATGGGTGCTAAAATGCCCGGACGCTGGATTCTGGGCGGGATTACATGGAATTTTCACCGATAAATACCCCCTTTTTACCGATTCCAATTACCACAACTTGATTTACTGGAGTAGTTTTGTCTTGTAATCACATTAGAAGAAATAAAATTATGGAAAATCTAAAAAGCAATAAGAGAGCCCTTCTGGGAATTATTCTCGTACTGGTGGGAATTGTAGTAGTCATTGCAAATTTCAATCTTTTTCCTTTCCACCTGAGGCCAATCCTGTTTTCATGGCCGGCACTACTGATTCTTATTGGACTGTTTTTTCTGTTTTCCCGGGAATCCAAGGCTACAGCATGGATACTGATCTTTATAGGTGGTTTTTTCATGGTACCAAGAATGTTCGATGACATACCCTGGGAATTGCATAATCTCTTCTGGCCGGCTATGCTGGTTGGTCTCGGGGCAATACTTATAGTGAGGGGAGTAACAAAAAACCGTAAAGAAGTAGGAGACGGAACTGACTACATAGATGATATGTCCATCTTCGGAGGAGGAGACAGGGTCCTGTCCACCCAGTCCTTCAAAGGTGGACGGATAACTGCCATCTTTGGTGGGTCAAAATATAATTTGCTTAATGCCCAGCTTGCGAAGGGAAGGAACGAGCTTGATTTATTTACAGTATTCGGCGGATGTAAATTGATTGTGCCGCAGGACTGGGAAATAAAAATTGAAGTCGCTGCAATATTTGGAGGGTTCTCCGATAGGCGGGCATTGAGGAAGGATATTGTACGGGATCCGAGCAAGGAATTAGTAATAAAAGGCATAGCAATTTTTGGGGGAGGAGATATTGTAAGTTTCTAAGAAACAGCCATGTCAAACCCGATTTTTGAAAGACTAAAACATTTATATATATACCTGATTGTCTGGATCATAATAGCCGTGATCCAGGCGATCCTCATCACTTTCGCAACGGAACTTCCGGTTTATGTTGCAATAATAGACAGCAATGTATTTAATGTTATTTACGCTATCCTTGCGGTAATAATCTGGTTTCCTGTAAGGTACAGTAATCCAGATGGGAAACTTTCATTCCGGATAGTAATCACATATCTGATTGTCGGAGTCCTTATCATTACCGGTTGGCTATACAGCTGTTATATGATACTTAGAGTAATCCTGGTAAACAATGAGGCATATTTTGTTTTCCTTAATGATTCCTTTACTGCAAGACTTGCCACAGGTATTCTGTATTATGGTGTTACCCTTCTGATTTACCATCTGTTTATTTATGGAAAAGAACTGGAAGCCAAGAAGCTTTCGGAAGCGAACCTGAACCTCCTGGTGAAAGAGTCAGAGTTAAATGTTCTGCGCTCCCAGCTGAACCCGCATTTTCTGTTTAACAGCCTGAATTCAATCAGTTCTCTTACAATATCCGATCCGAATGCAGCCCGTGAGATGATCATTAAACTTTCAGAATTCCTGCGTTATGCATTGAAACATGGAGAAAGAGAAAAGACAAGGCTGGCAGAAGAGATTAAAAACATCGATTTATACCTGCAGATTGAAAAAATCCGTTTCGGCGATAAACTCGTCTTTTTGAAGGAAATATCAGAACAGTGTGAAGAGGGACTAATTCCAAATATGATCCTTCAGCCCCTTTTTGAAAATGCAGTAAAGTACGGGGTATATGAAAGTACAGAACCCATTACAATAACAATGAAATGTGAGGCTGTACCCAACGGAATGCAGATAAATATCAGTAATAATTTTGATCCGAAACAGGTTTCCCGCAAGGGTGCAGGAATAGGTCTCAAGAATGTCAGGAACAGGTTAATGCTTATCTACGGCAGTGACGACCTGATCCAGGTGGATAAATCAGATGGAGTATTTAATGTTAAACTGCTTATCCCGCAAAACTGAAAACCATGATAAAAACCATTATTGTTGAAGACGAAAAACTGGCCCGTGACCTGCTCAGGGATTACCTCTCAAAGCATGAAGATTTTGAGATTGTTGGCGAATATGAAGATGGGTTCAGTGGACTGAAAGCGATAAATGAGATGAAACCCGACCTTGTATTCCTTGATATACAAATGCCCAAGCTGACCGGCTTTGAGATGCTGGAGGTGCTGGAGCACCATCCATCCATTATTTTCACCACAGCCTATGACCAGTACGCACTCAAGGCATTTGAGCACAATGCCCTCGACTATCTTCTGAAGCCATATTCTGCAGAACGCTTCGATGAAGCCCTGGGAAAGGCACGCGATCGAATCAATAGCGGAGGTGATACAAAATCAATTGATCAGATGGTTGAGCAAGGCGACCACCATGGAGAATCAATCCACAGGGTGGTTGTGAAGTCACGCTCGAAAATTCATGTTATTCCGGTTGACACAATATATTACATAGAAGCCCAGGACGATTATGTAATGATCTATACTCCTGACTCCAAACATCTGAAACAGAAGACGATGAAGTATTTCGAATCCCATCTTCCGGATGAGGATTTCGTCCGTATTCACAGATCCTATATTGTCAGGATCTCAGAGATATCCCAGATGCAGCTCTATGAGAAGGAATCCTATATCGTAATACTTAAGAATGGTGTCAAGTTGCCAGTCAGTAAAACAGGCCTTCCCAAACTCAAATCAAAACTCGACTATTGAATAATTCGATTCCGTCTGTTCCTCTTCAGTTTTCTTTGTGTATTTTTGGCAATTATGAAACCTACCTTATTAATTCTTGCAGCGGGAATGGGAAGCCGCTATGGCAGCCTCAAACAAATTGATGCAGTCGGTCCTTCAGGGGAAGCTATTATTGATTACTCCATTTACGATGCCATCCGGGCCGGATTTGAAAAGGTTACTTTCATCATCCGCAGAAGTATCGAAAATGAATTCAGGGAAGTCTTTGGGGATAAGCTGAAAGGCAGGATTGAAACCGATTTTGTTTTCCAGGAACTGGATATGGTACCAGAAGGCATAAGCTATTCCCCGGATCGGGTAAAGCCCTGGGGCACAGCACATGCGATCTGGGTGGCAAAATCATTCATTAGGCAACCATTCGTTGCCATCAATGCCGATGATTTCTATGGAGCAGGGAGTTACCAGGCCATGGCAGATTATCTGTCGGCTCATAATGGTTCTGAAAATGAGAAGTACTGTATGATGGGATACCAGATACAACATACACTTTCCGATTTTGGTTCAGTCTCGAGAGGGATATGTGATTCTGCGGACAATGATTTTCTGAAATCTGTTGTGGAAAGAACCGAAATTGTAAGGGACGGAGAAAAAATACACTTTCTTGATGAGAATGGTGAAAAAGTAGAGCTTAAGGGTGATGATCTGGTGTCTATGAATATCTGGGGATTCACGCCCGCGGTGTTTGAGCATATCGAGTCAGCTTTTTCAGAATTCATCGAAATAAACGCCAGCAATAAGAAGGCTGAATTATACATACCCGCAGTTGTTAACGACCTTGTAAGCAGGAATACTGCATCTGTTGAAATACTTCCTGCCCTTGATCAGTGGTTTGGTGTTACCTATAAGGAGGATAAACCACTTGCTGTCGAATATATTAAAAGATTGATTGAGAAGGGTGTATACCCTGATAATCTTTGGGGATGATTATGTATTTTTGTATAAAACAATAAAACTCATGGCAGGTCTGTTCAGTAAAAAACCCCGCAAAAATAAGCTGCAGATTGTTGATTTTGAGGGACAACCCTTGAAGGAAGGGGATACGGTACTCTCTTACAGGTATGATCTGGGTGAATGCCGGATTATCAATACCGAGGAAGGAATGGCATATGAATCGCTGGCCAATGGACAGCAGATTTCCTATGTTAAAATGATCGACGCAGCAACCGGTTATCAGAAGGTAAAAAAACTCTCCTAGAATCCCACATAATTAATTGGAATGGCGAAGTCCCGGAAAGTAAACAGGGTAAGTTTGGAGTGGCATGAAGACCGCCTTTATCAAGAAGGAGAAGAGGAGCCTTTCACTGGACAGTATACCTATTATCATGAAAATGGAGAACGTGCAGAGCAGTCGCAGGTGAACGAGGGACTTCTGCATGGTGGAATGTCAATATGGAACGAGGAGGGTATTAAAATCTGTGAAGCTGAATACATAGAAGGTATGAAACACGGAAAGGTTACTCTCTGGCATGACAACGGGAAAAAGAAATCAGAGTTTCAACTGATCCAGGGAAAACGAGAAGGGAAATTCCTGATGTGGTACGAGAACGGCAACAAGAAGTTTGAAGCTCATTACAAAGACGACGAGTTGCATGGCAAACAGGTCAAATGGCATGAGAATGGAAAGGTCAATATAGCGACCAATTACAAGAACGACCTTGAAGAAGGTACAAAATCCATATGGGAAGAGGATGGTAAGCTGTTTTTCAAGGGAAAGTATTCAAATGGTAAGAAAGTCTAACCTAAACCACAGTTTTCCTGTCCCGGTAAAGACAGTCCTCAACATCACAGACCTGGCAGGAGTAGGCTTTTTTCTTAATATCCTTACCGATTCCAATAATCCCGCTAACGGACTTAATCGGCAGCATAAGGGAACTATCCATCAATGACACCCCGCAGAAATTATCGGGAAAAAAGCTGAATAGTTTTTGTTGCTCGTCAACGAGCCAGCCGCAGTGCCCGGGACTGTAACGGTTTGAGATTCTCATGGCCTGACCTTCCATCTCCCTTTCAAGTTCATCCTGCATATGGTCCATCCCCGCTTCAACGATTTCAGATCCAAGCAAATCAACAATATATCCTCCAAGAGGATCACCACCGCTCATTAATTCCCTGCTCCAATTCTCAATGCCATTCCCGGCAGTCATCAGGAAAAAGGCCAGTCTCTCAGATTTCCTGAGACTCCCCGTGATTATCTTACCTGAATTAAAATCAAGGCCATTGACCCGGAAATTGTTATTATCCAATACTTCGAAATCCTCAGGAATTACATATCCACCCTGGATATCTGCATAATCCGGTGCCTTTTCAATGATCTCCGAAATTACATCCCGGATGGCTTCAGGGGTTTCCCCTTCAGGATAGCCCAACAGTTTTTCCAGCCATTCCACCTTAACCGGCAAATCAGAAAATGAATACTTGCGGACAACAGGATCCGGGACCATCATTTGTTAAAGGTTTAGCATTTCTCTGAGGTTTATCATTTTCTCAATTTGACCTGATAATTTCTCCAATTCTGGCTATGTGATCCGGAGTTGTTCCGCAGCAACCACCAATGATATTGGCTCCGCCGTCGACAAGTGCTGGAATAAATTCCGCGGTTACCTGGGGAGTCTCATTGAAAACGGTCTTTCCATCTCTGAATTCCGGTGCACCGGCGTTTCCCTGTATCAGGACCGGGATTTCCGGATTAGCCTTTCGAATTTCCCTGAGCACGGAAATCATTCCCTCAGTTCCGTTTCCACAATTTGATCCTAGAATATCTGCACCGGCTTCTATCAGGCTGGAAGCCATTTCTGAGGGACTAACACCCATCATAGTGCGATATTCCCCGTCCACCGTTTTCTCAAACGTCATGGTGCAAATCACATCCAGACCCGTATGCTCACTTGCTGCCCGTATCGCCAGGCTGGCCTCTTCAAGGTCAGACATTGTCTCTATCACAATCGCATCAGCACCTCCATCGGCAAGGGCCATCGACTGCTGCCTGAAAGCCTCAGATAATTCATCTGCAGTAACTTCCCCCATCATAAGGATCTTACCGGTCGGACCCACAGAACCCAGCACAATCCTGTCAGCACCACATGCCTCCCGGGATATTTCAGCCGCAGCCCTGTTAAGCTCATAGACACGGTCCTCAAGACCATAATGCTGAAGTTTGAACAGACTGCCTCCGAAGGAATTTGTTTCAATCATATCAGCCCCGGCCAGAACGTACGATCTGGCTACGTCCAGTACAGCATCCCTGTTTTCAATATTCCATAATTCCGGACATTCCCCCGGCTTCAATCCTTTTTCCTGAAGCAGTGTTCCCCATGCTCCGTCTGAGACCAGTATCTCTCCCTGAGCAATTTTGTCAAGTAGTCTTCCCATATGTTTGCAGTAATTAATTTGCCAGGCGAAAGGTAATAATTATTGAATATTCACAGACCGGAAATCCCTGCAAAACCAGCTCTTAATTAGGGTTTCCTGTTTAATAGGTTAAATGTTTGTAAATCAGTAACTATTGTTAATAATTGCATCGAAAATAAATTGGTAAGTGCTTAGCAATGTTTTATTATTGCAAAAACACTTTGCACCTATGTATAGCTATATCTCTGAAAATCAACAAAAGATCGAAGAATTCAAGACTGATTTTGAAATGACCCTTGATCCAATGAATCGTTGGATCCAATTGAGCTCAATTACTCCCTGGGATGATCTGGTAAGTGAATATATCAAGAGCCTGAATG